>JBJEOO010000189.1:0-9162 GCA_051880755.1 Hominenteromicrobium sp. | reverse complement strand
GAATGCCGTCCACCTCGTAGTTTGCCGCGATTTCCGCGGTGCTGTCCGCAATGCGTCCGCGTATGTAAGCGCTTGCGGGATTATAATAGATCCCGCCGTCATATGTCAGAAAATAATACGGGTTTTCTTCGCGGTTCTGCATATAGAAGCTGTTTTCGTCCAGTGTTCCGGGCGTCGATGCCGTCGCAATACGCAGCGGGTTGACCCACGCATGAAACTCCATGCCGTTTTCATGCGCTTTTTCCACCATATAGGCGAGCGGATCGTAGCCGGGGTCCTCGCCCTGTTTGCCGGTCAGAATATGCGACCACGGCTCATATTCCGAGGAATACAGGCTGTCCGCAAACGGCCGCACATGCACGAAAACCGCATTGACGCCCATTGCCTTCGCGCTTTCAAGCTTTGCGTCGTAATTGGCCTTGAACGCCGCCTCCGTCTTTTCCGCCGTCGAGAGCGACATATACGGAATCCAGACGCCGATCAGCTTTCCTTCCCCGCTTTCCGGAGCAACCTGCACGGATGCGTTCAAGGCCGATTCATCCGCTTCGCTTTGAACCGACACGCTGCCGCTTTCGGAGGATTCAGGCGTTTTGCCCGCTCCGCCGCCGCGCCAGACCGCAAAAAGAACGACCAGCGCCAAAACCACAAGTGCCGCGATGTAATGATTTCTTTTGAGTACCACCATAATATTTTTCCTTTCTCCGGCCGACGCCGTGGGATTGCTTGACCGCGGAGCGGATTTGCGGTAAGATAAACCTGTCCTGATAAAATCTATGAGGGAAACGAAAAATTATGCCTGAATCCATACGAACCGTACTCGCTGTCTGGTTTGCGGCGATCAACCTTTTTGCCGCCGCTGCGGCCTGTATCGACAAGCGCCGCGCGATCCGCGGAAAATGGCGCATACCGGAGCGTACGCTGTTGCTGCTCGGCTTTTTCGGCGGTGCGGCCGGCGAGCTGATTGCCATGCTGCTGATCCGCCACAAAACCAGACACCCGAAATTCATGGTGCTGCTTCCGCTTTTCTGCCTGCTGCACGCCGCGCTGCTCATCCGGCTCACCCTGACGATTGCCTGAAAGGAATGTGATGCAAATGTACAAGTATCTGCTCTTTGATGCCGATCACACCCTGCTTGATTTCAACCGCGACATGGAGATTGCCTTCAGACGCATGTACAGCGGCGCCGGGCTTGACCGGCAGCTTCCGTACAGCCGTTCCGTTCTGGAAACATACAGCCGCTGCAATGAGCGCTGGTGGAGGCGCTTCGAGCAAGGCCTGTGTACAAAGCCTGAACTGTATCGCAGCCGTTTTGTCGATTTCTTCGCCGAGACGGGAATCGAAGGGGTTGATCCCGACCAGCTCCACACGCTGTACTTCGACGCGCTCGGTGAAACCGGTTCGGTCTTTGACGGTGCGCCGGAGCTGCTTGCCGCACTTTCGGAGCGCTTTGAGATTTATATTGTCACAAACGGGAACGCCGCTTCCCAGCGCACGCGCCTGCAGCACTCCGGACTGATGAAGTATGTGCGAAGCTATTTTATCTCCGAGACCGCCGGTGCGGCCAAGCCCGACAAGCGGTACTTTGAGTACGTCCTCGCCCATATTCCGGGCGCGGCGCCTGCCGACTGCATTGTGATCGGCGATTCTTTAACCTCTGATATGCGCGGCGCCGCAAATGCCGGCATGGATGCCATCTGGTACAATCCGCACCATGCGGAAAATCCGGAAAAACTCCCGATTACCTACGAAGCGGAAAGCTACGCGGATATCCTGCGCATTCTGTCCGCCGATGAAGCCTGATATGTGGGAAAAGGGAATCAGCCGCCCGGCGGCTGTCATTGGATTCACCTATTTTGCCGCACTGCTTCTTACGGCATTTCTCGGGGCGCACAACACGCCTTACGTTCTCGGCGCGCTGCTTATCGCGCTTTTGCTCTGCTTTTTCAGCAGGCAGCACCGCAGCCGTCCCGCTCTGGTGCTTGCGCTGTTCACCGCCGCCGCAGCGACTGCCGTTTTTACACTGCTCAGCTGGTTTTCGGTGCTACCGGTTGAACGCTACATCGGAAACACTTACCGGATTCAGGCGGTCATCCTCTCCGAAGCCGACCATGATTACGGTAATTTCTACTACAAAGCGCGGGTCACCCGGATTGAAGAGCCGGATCAGGCGGTGGATTTCACAATCCGGCTTTCTCACGGCGAAGCGCTGAACGCCGAAGTAGGCGATACTCTCTCCTGCACGGTGAAATTCGTCGCTTTTGAGGATCGCTTTGGGCTTTCCTCACGCACGGCTCAATTGGCGGGCGGCAAGGTGCTTGCCGCCTACATCACCGATTACGGCTCTGTTTCGATCACGCCCGCCGCAAAGAAACCGCTCGCCTATTACAGCAGTGCGGTCCGCGCGCAGGTGCGGGATCGGATTCTGCGCGCCTATCCCAAGGCAGAAGGCTCCGTCCTCTGTGCAATGCTTTTGGGGCTGCGGAACGATCTCAGCGATTCACTGAGCGATGCGTACCGGGCCGCGGGCGCTTCGCATATTCTGGTCATTTCCGGCATGCACATGGCGATCATCGCACAGTTTGCGCTGGGCGTGCTCAGCCTGTTCGGGATTCGGAAACGATGGGCTGCCGGCCTTTCCGTTCTGTTTGTACTCGCCTTTATGGTGATCTCCGGCATGTCCGCAACGGTTGTGCGCAGCGGCATCATGCAGATCATCCTCCTGTTCGGACTTCTGATCGGCCGGCAGGCCGATCCGCTCAATTCGCTTGCCATTGCCGTTTTATGCCTGACGCTCCAGAATCCGTTCTGCGTCGGCGATATTTCACTGCTGCTTTCGTTTTCCGCAACGCTCGGCATGCTTGTGCTCTCTCCGCGCATGCTTGCATTCTGTACGAAACGCATTCGGAATCCGCGCCGCCGCATTCGGCTCAGCCGCCTGCTGGCGCCGGTTACGGTTTCCGCCGGCGCGATTCTCGGTGCGCTGCCCGTACAGCTTTACGCGTTCGGAACCGTGAACTTCAACGCCATTGTGACCGCGCTGCTTGTGCTCTATGCCTCAGCCTGGCTGATCCGCTTCGGAATACTGGCCGCCCTTTGCCTTTCCGTGCCTTTTCTGGCGCCTGCCGCCGCGCCGTTTGTCCTTTTGAGCGGGCTGCTTGCCAAATATCAGAACGCCGTCGTTTTCTGGATTGCCGATCATCTGCCGGGTACCCTAGAAATCTCCGGTGCGTACCTCCCTGCCGCGGTTCTGATCTGCCTGCTGTTTTTCGCACTCGCCGTTCTGCTCTGCGGCAGGTATGGCACACCCGCCGCAGTTTATGTTCTGGCGGCCTGCATCCTGCTTTCCGGTATGGCGGCCAACGAATGGCTGAACGGCAGCCGAACGCGGATTATGATGCTCGATTCGGATTACGCGCAATGCACCGCGCTGATCGAAGGCCACAGCGCCAGCGTACTCAGCTGCAGCGGAAACGGAAGCAAGGTGCGTGATACGCTGAAAGATTACGGCGTGCGGACAATCGGCTTTCTCCTCGTTTCATCGGAAGAAAGCGCCATACGCTGCGCTGAAACCCTTGCGGATGCTTTTCCGATTTCCGCGGCCGCAGTACCCGATACGGTCTGTTTCCCGGCGGTCGGTACGGATACCGTGAATTATCATTACGGCTGCACCGGAAAGCTGCCGAACGGGACGGAATACACCGTTTCCGCCGACGGCGGCCGGGTCCGGTTCAGCGTCTGCGGAAAAACCGTTGTGCTGGAAAATCAGAACGGCGGCTATGAAGCGTGCAGCGCGGATATCCTGATTACGGAGAATATGTGGGGTTTGGCAGAGGCCCCGTTTACGGTATTGAAAACAGATGCTATAATAGAAGAAGCGGCGGCGGATCTGCCGGCCGGTGATTACATTCTGACCAGCGAACACGAGCTGCTCTGCCTCGACTTTGAAGCGGACGGGCGGTACACGATACTGGGCGGCTGAGAAAAGAAAGGATACGGAACGATGCCTGAAATCAACGAAACAAAGCTCAAGGAGCAGATTGCCAAAAACCAGCTTGGCAGTCTCTATTTTCTGTACGGCGATGAGAAATTTCTCGTCAGGCGAGATCTGCTCCGCATGACAAAGAAGCTATCGGCAGCGGATTTTCCGGAATTCAATTTCAACGAATTTCCGCATGACGCATCCGTCGACGACATTGCGGATGCGGTGGAATCCCTGCCGTTTATGGCGGAGCGAAAATGCGTGACCGTTTCCGACCTCAATGTTGAG
The DNA here is from genome assembly GCA_051880755.1 of Hominenteromicrobium sp. Taxonomy (GTDB): domain Bacteria; phylum Bacillota; class Clostridia; order Oscillospirales; family Acutalibacteraceae; genus Hominenteromicrobium. The sequence goes on along the minus strand of JBJEOO010000189.1, from coordinate 4,894 downwards.
ACACTCGGCAGCACGGAGCTGAACAAGCTTTACGAGCTGGTTGAAAACGTGCCGGATACGACAACACTGATCTTTTTTCTTCCGACGTTGGAAATTGACACAAAGAAAAGCGCCAAATGGCGCAGCTTCATCAAGAAAATCGATGCGGCCGGTTATTCCGTCTGCTATGCGCACCGCAGCGACAGCGATCTGGAGAAATTTCTCTGCCGCGAGGCGGAAAAAAGCGGCTGCACGCTTTCACGGGCGCTGGCCGGCAAGATTCTCCGCTATACGGGCAACGATCTGAATGCGCTGATCAACGAGATTTCCAAGCTTTGCGCCTACGCGGGCGGCGGTGAAATCACCAATGATCAGATTGAAAGCATCGTCACCAAAAACATGGAAACAACGGTTTTTCTGCTGAGCAACGCGCTGGTGCGCGGCGATTACTCCAAGGCCTATTCCCTGCTTGACCTGCTGATCAATCAGGGCGAAAAACCGATCACAATCCTTTCGGTGCTGAGCGGCGCCTACATCGATATGTACCGCGTGCGCGCAGCCATTCAAAGCGGCAAAACCTCATCGGCGCCTGCGGAATACGGCGATTATAAAGGCCGGGATTTCCGCCTGAAATACGCCGAACGCGACATGCGTGACCTTTCTCTGGAGATGCTGCGGGAAAGCCTTCAGCTTCTGCTTGACTGCGATCTTTCACTGAAGCTTTCGACCGGTGATGCGATGGACCGCATCGCGCTGGAAAAGCTGTTTTCCAAGCTGCTTTTCGCGGCGCACCGCGGCAGCGTCGCCTGACGGAGGAAAACAGCCATGATTCACATTCAGGAAGCCGTGATCGTCGAGGGACGATACGACAAAATCAAGCTCTCTGCGCTGACAGATGCGTTCGTTGTGGAAACAAACGGATTCGGCATTTACAAAGACGCACAAAAGCGCGCTTTCATCCAGAAGCTTGCGGAAGAACGCGGAATTGTGATTCTGACGGACAGCGACAGCGCCGGGCGGCAGATCCGCGGCTATCTGTGCTCCTTTATTCCGAAGGAGCGAATCCGCCACGCATATATTCCGGACATGTACGGCAAGGAAAAGCGCAAGGCGTCGCCCTCAAAAGAGGGGAAGCTCGGCGTGGAGGGTGTTCCAGCCGAGGTTCTGCTGGGGGCGCTGCGCGACGCGGGTGTTATCGCCGAACACAGCGGCGAACGGCCGCGCCTCACCCCTGCCGACCTCATGGCGCTGGGGCTGACCGGCTGCGAGAACAGCGCCGCACTGCGCCGCCGTCTCCTGAAAGCGCTGGCTCTGCCGGAAAACCTCAGCATCAAAATGCTCCTACGCTGGCTGGATACGGATGAGAAGCTTGCCCGGATGCTTGCGATTCTCGAGAATTTTGAAACGGATGCTTGACAAAGCGGGACAGACTGCCTATAATTAAAGCCAATGGCGATGATGGAAAGAAGTACGCGTTTTGAGTCGGCAAAGAGAGCCTGCGGCCGGTGTAAGCAGGCGCGGCGGAACGCGGAAATACATTCCGGAGCCGTTGTTCTGAACGGTATTCAAGTAGGGACAGCCGTGTGCGCACGTTACAGCGCAAGGGTATGCTTGTACCCGTTGAGGTTCCGTGTGTGAGCACGGAATAAACTGAGGTGGTACCGCGGAATTTCCGCCCTCTGCAAAGAATGCAGGGGGCTTTTTTATTGCCCCCGAAAAGAAAGGATTTTGATTATGGGAATCTACGAAGAACTTCAGGCCAGAGGCCTGATCGCGCAGGTCACCGACGAAGAACGGATCCGTGACCTTGTCAACAGCGGCAAAGCGACGTTTTACATCGGCTTTGACTGCACGGCAGACAGCCTGACCGCCGGACATTCCATGGCACTCACGCTGATGAAGCGCCTGCAGATGGCAGGCAACCGCCCCATCGCGCTGATCGGCGGCGGCACCACCATGATCGGCGACCCCACCGGCCGCACGGACATGCGTAAAATGCTGACCATTGAGGACATCAACCACAACGCCGAATGCTTCAAGCGCCAGATGGAGCGCTTCATCGACTTCTCGGACGGCAAAGCCATGATGGTCAACAATGCGGACTGGCTCTTAAAGCTCAACTACATCGAGCTGCTCCGCGAGGTCGGCGCCTGCTTCTCCGTCAACAATATGCTGCGCGCGGAATGCTACAAGCAGCGCATGGAGAAGGGCCTCTCCTTTCTCGAGTTCAACTACATGATTATGCAGAGCTATGACTTCTACATGCTCTTCCAGAAATACGGCTGCAACCTGCAGTTCGGCGGCGACGACCAGTGGAGCAACATGCTCGGCGGCACGGAGCTGATCCGCCGTAAGCTCGGCAAAGACGCCGCCGCGATGACCATCACGCTGCTGACCGACTCGCAGGGCAAGAAGATGGGCAAAACCGCCGGCAACGCCGTGTGGCTTGACCCGAACAAGACCTCTCCGTTCGACTTCTACCAGTACTGGCGCAACGTGGACGATGCCGATGTGCTCAAGTGCATCAAGATGCTGACCTTCCTCCCGCTCGAGGAGATTGAAAAAATGGAGGCCTGGGAAGGCAGTCAGCTCAACCGCGCAAAGGAAATTCTCGCATACGAGCTGACCCAGATGGTGCACGGCAAGGAAGAAGCCGACAAGGCACAGGCCGGCGCACGCGCCCTCTTCGGCGGCGGCGCACACTCGGAAAACATGCCGACTACGGAAATCACGGCGGATGACCTGACCGACGGCGCAATCGGTATTCTCGATCTGATGCTCAAGGCCGGTCTGGCATCCTCGAAGGGCGAAGGCCGGCGTCTCGTTCAGCAGGGCGGCGTTTCCGTGGACGACGTCAAGGTCACGGATATCGCAAAGACCTGCACGGCAGCGGACTTTGAGAAGGGCCATATCATCATCAAAAAAGGCAAGAAGGTTTTCCACAAAGTCGTTCTGAAGTAAACGCATACAACTAGGCAAAGGGAGGCGGGAAAATGGCGGATCTTCTGGATGGACTGAACGATGCACAGCGCGAGGCCGTCACCTCTACGGAAGGCTTTGTACGCGTCCTCGCAGGCGCAGGCTCCGGCAAGACGCGCGCACTTTCCCGCCGTTTTGCTTATCTGGTCAATGAGCTTGGCATTCTGCCCGGCAATATTCTCTGCGTCACCTTCACAAACAAATCGGCGAATGAGATGCGCCAGCGCATTCACAATCTCACCGGAGACAACGATACCGGCTATATCAACACGTTTCACGGCTTCTGCGTGTCCGTTCTGCAGGAGGACAGCCACATCGTGCAGTATCCGAAAAGCTTTCTGGTGCTCGACAATTCCGATATTGATGCGATGCTGAACATCATCTACGAGGAACGCAGCCTGACGCTGCGCAACATGACGTTCAGCAATGCGCGCGATATGATTGAGATGCGCAAAACGATGAAGGATCCGGATTATTATCTGGATATGATTACGATGCCGCTCGATACGCTCCGGAAGAAGTACGAGCATGCGACGGAGACGGCGGATATCATCTTCTACGGCTATCTGTATCAGGAAAAGAAATGCTTCGGGCTTGACTATAACGACCTGATCAAGTTTTCCCTTTATATCTTTGAGCAGGATGAAAGCGTCCGGCTCAAGTGGCAGAAGCGGCTGGAATACATCATGATCGATGAATTTCAGGATATCGACGAGCTGCAGTACAAGCTGATGAAGGTGCTCTGCGGCTATCACAAAAACCTCTTTATCGTTGGCGATCCCGACCAGACCATTTACACCTGGCGCGGCGCAGATGTGAAGTATCTGCTGGATTTTGACCGGGCCTTTCCAAACGTCAAAACAATCCTGATGATGCAGAATTACCGCTCCACACCGCAGATTCTTGCGGCGGTCAATTCCCTGATTGACAAGAACCGCCATCGCATCAAAAAGGACCTTATCCCCATGCTGCCGGACGGCGCGCCGGTTATCTGCCACCACGCCGCCTCTGAAGATGCGCAGGCTCAATGGATGGCGGAACAGATCAAAGCCCTGCACGGGCAGGGCGTCCCTTTCCGGAATATGACCGTGCTGTACCGCGCACATTATATCACCCGTACGGTCGAGGAGGTTTTCCTCACGGAAGAGATACCGTACACGATTTACAGCGGCGTACAATTTTTCGGGCGGGCGGAAATTAAGGACGCGCTTTCATATCTGCGCATGGTTGCCTACAAGGACGACCTTTCCTTCGCGCGCATTGCAAATGTGCCGAAGCGGAATATCGGCGAGCAGCGCATGAAGCTGCTGCGGGCGTATGCCGCCGATAATGCATGCTCGCTGTATGACGCGCTGCGCCGCACGGCGGATACCGAGGTCTTTCGGAGAACAAAGGCCGCATCCTTCATTTCTCTGATTGAATCCTTCTCGGCAGATTACGCCCAGCGGCCGATCTCGGAGCTGCTCTCCGCCATACTCAACGAGAGCGGCTATGAGCAGATGCTGCGCACCAAAGGCAGTCAGGAACGGCTGGATAACCTCGCGGAGCTGAAGCAGTCTGTTTACGAATACGAGACGACCTGCGGCGAGGAAAGCACGCTGGAGCACTATCTCGCCCATGTGGCGCTTTTCTCCAACACGGATACCGCCGAAACCGGAGACAAAGTGCGATTGATGACAGTGCATACGGCGAAGGGGCTGGAATTCCCCTATGTGTTCCTGTGTTCGATGAACGAGGGCATTTTCCCCTCCAGAAAAACGCGCACGCTGCCTGCGATGGAGGAGGAGCGCCGGCTGGCCTTTGTGGCCATGACGCGGGCACAAACGGGACTGTACCTTACGGAAGCCGAGGGCCGCAATCTGGACGGCTCCCCGCGCTATCCCTCCCGTTTCTTACTCGATATTGATCCTGCTCTGCTCACATACACCGAGAAGCC
>JBJEOO010000188.1:0-9169 GCA_051880755.1 Hominenteromicrobium sp. | reverse complement strand
AACTCAAGGTATACGGACATGCAGGGCGGCCTGTCCTGTTCATTCCGTGTCAGGACGGCCGGTTTTTCGATTTTGAGAATTACCGCATGGCGGATACCTGCGCGCCGTGGATTGAATCCGGTCAGATCATGGTCTTTTCGATTGACACGATTGACCGGGAGACATGGTCAAACAAGAATGGCGACTCCTACTGGCGGATTCGCCGCTATGAGCAGTGGATCCGGTACATCACCGATGAAGTCGTGCCTTTTGCACAGCATATGGCCTGCATGCGCAGCGGATGGACGGATTGTCCGGGCATGATTGCTTTCGGCTGCAGCCTCGGTGCGACACATGCGGCAAACCTGTTTTTCCGCCGCCCCGATCTGTTCGGCGGCCTGCTGGCGCTCAGCGGCATTTACACCGCTGAATATGGCTTCGGCAGCTATATGGATGAGGTCGTCTACAACAATTCGCCCGTGCATTATCTTGCCAATATGCCGCTGGATCATCCGTATATCGGAATGTACAACGAGCGCAGGGCAGTGGTCTGTGTCGGCCAGGGGCCGTGGGAGCTTCCGCATGAGACGCGGCGGCTGCAGGGCATTCTGGAGAGCCGCGGTATCCATATCTGGGTTGACTATTGGGGCTGGGACTGCGAGCACGACTGGCCGTGGTGGTATAAGCAGGTCGCGTATTTTATGCCGCATCTGCTGGAAAATTAAGCGGAAAGCGTAGGGTGCGCGTTCCGCAAAAAGAGAAGGGTTAAGGGTATGAAAAATTTTGTCTTTATTTCACCGAATTTTCCGACGAACTACTGGATGTTCTGCCGTGAACTGAAGAACAACGGCATGAACGTGCTGGGCATCGGCGATCAGCCGTATGCCGAGCTGAGCGATGACCTCAAAGGGAGCCTGAACGAGTATTTCAAGGTCAGCAGCCTTGAAAACTACGACGAGGTTTACCGTGCCGTGGCATTCCTGATTTACAAGCACGGCAAAATTGACTGGCTGGAATCGAACAATGAATATTGGCTGGAGCGCGATGCGCACCTGCGCACGGCGTTTCACATCACGACCGGCTTTCAGGATGAGGATATCCCGCGCATCAAGTATAAGTCCAAAATGAAGGCGTATTATCAGAAAGCGGGCATTCCGGCTGCGCGCTATCATCTTGCCGAGGCGTTTGAGGACTGCAAGGCCTTTATTGATGAGGTCGGCTATCCGGTCGTCGTGAAGCCCGATAACGGCGTCGGCGCGGCGCATACCTATAAGCTCAAGAGCGACAAGGAGCTGGAGGCGTTCCTCGCGCAATGGAAGGCGGAGGCGCCCGAGGTGCCGTATATCATGGAAGAGTTCGTGCATGCCGAAGTCAATTCGTATGATGCGATTATCGATGCGGACGGCAAGCCGATTTTTGAGACCGGCAATGTCACGCCGTATTCTATCATGGACATCGTCAACGACAACGACAATTCGATTTATTACATTGTCCGGGATCTGCCGGAGGATACCCGTGCGGCCGGGCGCGCCGCGGTTCAGAGCTTCGGTGTGCGGAGCCGGTTCATTCATTTTGAATTCTTCCGCCTTACCGAGGATCAGGCCGGGCTGGGCAAAAAGGGGCAGATCATCGGCCTCGAGGTCAATATGCGCCCGTGCGGCGGCTTTACGCCGGATATGATCGATTTTGCGCACGCGACGAACGTGTATAAGATCTGGGCGGATATGATCGTTTTCGGCAAGTGCGATCTGCCGCAGGGCCCGCACAATTTCTGCGCATATGCAGGACGCCGGGACGGCAAGAATTTCGTGTACAGCCACGAGCAGATCATGGAAAAATACGGCAGACAGATGAAAATGGTCGATCGCATCCCGGAGGCGCTTTCCGGTGCGATGGGCAACCAGATGTACGTCGCGATTTTCCCGACCGAGCAGGAAATGAACGATTTCTATTCGGATGTTCTGGCCTGCCGGTAAATGCGGATGTGAACCAAAAAAGCGGAGACACCGAGCATGTCTCCGCTTTCTTTATGCCTGTTTTTCTGCGGGCGGCGCCACGCTTGCCCGTTCCACAATGCTCGGTTCCACAGACAGTGTGACGCCCTGTGCAACCTGATTCAGCGCGTTCAGCAGAAGCGTCCCGGCCATCCGGCCGATCTGTTCGTCCTGCACTTTGACTGTGGTAAGCGGCGGATTGCAGGCTTCGCAGAACAGCGTGTCGTCGAAGCCGATGACGGAAATCTCCTGCGGGACGGCAATACCGCGGCGGTGCAGGTGCCGCAGAATGCCGAAAGCCACCATGTCGTTTACGGCGGCGATGGCCGTTGGACGGACGGGTCTTTGCAGAATCAGACCGGCCAGATGCTCGCCGGCGTCGATGAGCCGGCGCTCGTCGTTCAGGGTGCCATCACAGGGCAGGACCACCATATCGTCGGAAAAGGGAAGCCCTTGTGCGAGCAGCGCCTCCCGGAAGCCCTGAACCCGCAGCTTCCGGCTCTCGCGGTCCGGAACGAGACCGGCATAGACGATGTTTGTGTGGCCGCTGCGGATCAGGTATTCCGTGCCGAGACAGGTACCCTTTTTGTAGTCAAAGCAAACGCTGCAGTGCCGGCTCACAGGCGCGGGGCAGTCGGCGAAAACAAGCTTTGCGCCCGGGAAAACGCCGGCGTCAGAGGCGTCCAGAAAGCTGCGGTACAGGGTCGGCGCGGCAATCAGAATCCCCTTCGGGTTCCGCCCGGCGATGTTTTTGATCAGAGTATCGGCGTCGCGGTAAGAGGAGCCGACGTACAGGACGAGACTGTTCCGGTTTGAAGAGACAACGGCCTCGAAGCCGGAAACAAGAGAGGTGTAAAAAGGATTCGAGAGCGTGGGGATCACGACGGCGATTTCATCGGGTGCGCCGGTGCGCAGATTCTGCGCCAGACTGTTGGGAATGTAGCCGAGCAGACGGCTGGCTTCCAGAACCTTCTGCCGGGTTTCCGCGTGGACGGGATATGAGCTGCCGGACAGGACTCTGGAAGCGGTTGCCGCGGAAACACCGCAGTAACCGGCGATATCCCGGATGGTGACTTTTTTGGCGGTTGATTTTTCCATCGTATCCCTCTTTTCGCTGATTTCAGGCTTGAATTGTCACCTCGGTTTTGGTTTTCAGAGCATGCAGAATGGCCTGAATGACCGCCACGGGCCGAATGAGCGATTCATAGCTCTGCGGCGGCGTTCCGGTGCGGATCATGCGCATGAATTCCGCGACCTCATGGTTGTAGATGCGGGAAATATCGATTTCCCGGGTGTAATTGCGCGCCTCGGTGTATACGGTGCAGGAATAAGCCGCGGCATGCGGCGTGAACTGCAAAGTCACGTCAAAATCCGGATAGCGGAGAATGGCCGTGACGGTTTGGTTCCTTTCGGCGGCGATCACGGAGACGGGGTCGTATCCGAATACGGTGAGCGCCATTTCCGTCAGATGCGAGGCGTAGAAGAAAAAGCCGTCATATTCGCTGTCGGGATAGGCTGGGAAATTGATGACGCCGGAGATAAAGTTGCCGCGTGCCCGGCTGTCCTGAACATAGTCCCGCAGGGTGCAGACATCGTAAGCCAGCTTGCAGCCGGATCCGCCGCAGAGCAGGCTGTTTTTCTCCTTCGCCAGCGCGATCAGCGCCTGAGCCTGCGCATAATCGACGGTGATGGGCTTATCGAGAAAGACGGGCATGCCCGCTTCAATAAAGGGGCGGGCGTATTCCGCGTGTACGGAGCCGCGCCGGGAGGTGATGATCATGGCGTCGACCCGGCCGAAGAAGTCGGCGGGGTCCTCCGCGATGAAATCGACCTTCGCCGCTTCGGCCACCTGCCGGGCGGAATCGGGATCCGGCCCGTACACGCCGACAACTTTTGCGTCCGGATATGCCGGCACGCCGGAGACGGGATCGGGAAGATTGATGATTTTGCTGAAGGCCATCGCATGTGAATTTTCCGTTCCGATAATTCCGATTCTGATCATATTCAAAGTCCTTTCTGCCAAAAAGCGGCGCTCAGGCAAAGACGCTCAGCGGATTCTGCCGGTGGACTTCCTCCATGACGGCGATCTGCTGACGCACCTGCTTCGGCGTGACGACGAGAGGCGTACCCTGCGTCAGGTGGTCGTAAATGGTTTGATACAGCCCGGCGGAGGCGTCGGTGAAGGTGCCGATATCCTCCACGGACCACGATTCCTCATACCATTTCAGGTTTTCCGAGCAATAGGCGGGAAGGCGCTCCGGCGTCTCCAGCGGCGTTTTGATCAGCGTCTGTGCCGGAGCCTCCTCGGGCTTGAAGTACTTCCAGTCCATCCGGCCCATCGTGCCCTTCAGACTGCCCTGCGAGCCGCTGATGTTGTAGGTGTAGGAGGGATAGGCGTTGCAGCAACTGATTTCCACATCCACGAGCGGCTTGCCCGGAGCGGTCAGAATCAGCTTTGCGTAGTCTTCGGCGTCGCCGAAGGTGTTCACACGGTCGAGCTTGGAGAAAACCGCGGGCATGGTGTCCCAGTCACCGAGAATGTCGAGCGCCTGATCGACCGGATGCGGTCCCGTGTTGTAGAGACTGCCGCCGTTGAAGCACTGGCAGCACTGCCAGTCCCAGCGCCTGCCGAAGCTGTCGAACTGGATGCTGACCTGAATCAGCCGGCCCAGAACGCCGCTGTCCAGCACGTTTCGGACCTGCCGGTAATAGGGGGCAAAGCGGGATTGCTGGAAAACCGCCAGCATGACCTTGTTCTTCGCTGCGGTTTCGATCATGGCGTCCACCTCGGCCGCCGTGCGGGCGAAGGGCTTTTCGACGAGTACGTTGAACCCGTGATTCATCAGATCCATCGCGATGGGATAGTGCAGATGGCTGGGCGTGGCGTTCACAACGAAGTCGATGTCGGTTTTCCCGAACAGCTCCGTGTACGATTCCAGAACCGTACAGCCGTACTCCTTCTGCGCACGTTCGCGGCGGTGCGCCAGCGGATCCACCACATAGCGGATGCAGAATTTGTCCGTATCGGTCAGCAGGTACGCGCCGTGAATATCCCTGCCGCTGCGGCCCTGGCCCAGTATGGCAACGTTGAGTTTTTTCATTGATAACCTGTCCTTTCTGCAAAGCTTGTATTATTCGATCGTGCGGAGCAAAGCCCGGATGTTCTCCAGACACTCCGCGCTGCTTTCATAGCCGAACGCGGAAAAAGCGGATCCTTTGGGCATTTGAAGCAGTGTTTCCGGAAGAACGGCTTTCTGCCGGTAGTGCGTTTCAAGGGAAAGACAGCCCGTATAGCCGTCCGCGAGCAGGCGGCGGAGCTGGCCGGCGTAGTCTACCTCGCCCCGGCACATGGGGACGGCTTCGCCGGTTTGGCCGCGCCGGACGGCGTCCTTCAGATGAATGTGTGCGATATACTCCTTCACCGCGTCATAGCCGTCCGGATACGGCGTTTCGCCGTCCGGGTCATAGATGTCGTTGCCCGGATCCCACAGAACCCGGACATACGGCGAATCAATGCGCGCCGCAATACGGGCGATCTTCCTGCCGTTTGTGGCGTAGGTGGTCGGGTCGAATTCCAGTGCCAGCGTTATGCCGCTTTGTTCAAGCAGCCGGACCGGCTCCTCAAACCGCGCGCAGATCTCATCAATCCGCACGTCAAAGGCGTCCCTTGCCCAGAAGGTGAATCCGCGGATCAGCCCGCATTCCAGCGTCTGCGCGTATTCAATGCAGCGCTTCAGGCCCTGTATATGCGCGGCGATCTCCTCCGGATCGTCAAGCTCACATTTGAAGAAAGGGGAGGAGATGCAACATACGGGCAGCCCGGCCGCTTTTGTGACGGACCGGATGGCGGCGACGTCCTCCGGGGTGAATTCAAAGGGCCCTTTTTCCTCAACGGAACGGATCTCAACGGCATCCAGCCCGTACGCCTGAGCCAATCCGACCGCTTCCCGGAGATTCTGAGAGGCCTCGTCGGTAATTAAAGATAATCGAAGCATACCGGCACCTCAGCTTTCCGTTTCCGGCCACGCAAGCAAAGCGCTGCTGTCTGCATCCAGATACAGGACGGAGCGCGGCGTTTTTCTCAGTATGGAGGCCGGATAAGCTTCGCTGATTTCCTTTTCCAGCGTATTGCGCACCGCCTGTGCTTTGGACTCGGCCGGCACGATACAGAAATGATAGTCGGCGTTCATCAGCGTCGGCACCGTCAGGGTAATCGCCGTGCGGGGCACCTGATCCAGCGCGGCAAAGCAGCCGTCGTGAACCTGCTGATTGCGGCAGGTTTCATCCAGATGGACAACCTTGACCGGCAGAGGATCGTCAAAATCGGCTTCACCGGGATCGTTGAATGCGATGTGCGCGTTCTCGCCGATGCCCATGCAGACGATGTCGATATGCGCGGCGCCGAGCAGCGCGGCATATCGGCGGCATTCCGCTTCGGGATCATCGGCCTGACTGTCGATATACTGCACCGATTTGAACGGGGCCTTCCCGAAAATCGCTTCCCGGAGAAAATTGCCGAAGCCCTGCGGCGTGTTCGGGTCCAGACCGACGTATTCATCCATGTGAAAGGCGTTGATCCGGGTGAAATCGATTTCGGTGTGGGTGAGCAGGCTGCTCAGAAATTCGTTCTGCGAGGGAGCCGCCGCAAAGATCATGGAGATTTCTCCGCGCTCCCGCAGAAGCGATACGATGACCTTTGCTGCGTCGTTGGCTGCTTTTTCGCCCATAGACCGGCGTGAATCATATTTTTTGACCTGCAGGCTGTCATAAAACCGGGTTTGTTCCATGGTGTTTCCTCCTTTATGGATTCTGCCGGAGCAGTTCGCCGCCGACCCATACGCGGCTGACGGCAATATTTGAATCAAACAGGATTACATCCGCGTCGTTTCCCGGGAACAGGATACCCTTGTTCCGCAGGCCGAGGAGCTTTGCCGGCGTGGAGGTGGCCATGCGCACCGCGCTGCACAGCGGGATGCCCGCAGCGAGAACGGTCCGCACCAGCCGGTCCATCGTGGCGACGCTGCCCGCGAAGGCGGAACGGTCCGGCAGCTTGGCCACGCCGTCCTCGACGAGTACCTTCTGTCCGTTTTTCAGGCTGCCCAGCAGGCTTTCGCGATCCTGCGTGCCTGCAGCCCGCATGGAATCCGTAACGAGCGCGATTTTGTCCGCGCCCTTGATGCGGTACACCATGTTCAGAAGCTCCGGCGGGACATGACAGCCGTCCGCGATCAGCTCAACGGTCATTTCGTCGATCATCATGGCGGATTCCAGAACACCGGAGCGCCGGAAGCCGTGCTCCCGGGTGATGGTGGACATGCAGCTGAACAGATGCGTGGCATGTGTTGCGCCGCCCTCAAAGGCTGCGGCAACGTCCTCGTAGGTACCGTCGCTGTGTCCCACGGAGGGCAGGACGCCGTGTGTCCGAAGCGCCGCGAGGAAATCCGCCGTTCCTTCCAGCTCAGGGGCGAAGCTCCAGCGGAGCAGATACGGGGAGGCCGCGAGGATTTTTTCGTAATGCGGCCGTGTGGGCGGCATCAGATAAGCGGGATCCTGTGCTCCGCGCTGGTTCATGCTGAAATACGGCCCCTCCAGATGGACGCCCAGCAGGTTGGCGGTTTTCGGCCGGCTTTCCCTGACCTGCGTGAAGGTGTGCAGAAAGGTCAGGGTTTCCTCCAGATCACCGGACAGCGTGGTGGGCAGCATGGAGGTGGTGCCATGGCAGAGATGTGCATCGGCCGCCCGCACAATGGCGTCGGCGGTGCCGTCCATGAAGTCGCTGCCGCCGCCTCCGTGGGTGTGCAGATCGATGAAGCCGGGTGCGGCGTACTGGCCCGCCGCGTCCAGGACTTCGTATTCCGCGTCGTTTTCCGGGCAGCGGGGACAGATGGCGCTGATTTTCCCGTCTGCAAAACAAAGCTCCCGCCCTTCCAAAATCCGGTACGGCGTGATTAGCTTTGCATTGATGATTTTGTACGCATGCATAGGCGATCCCTTTTTCCGTTGTTTATAGAAACTTGTTTCTATAAACGTCCATTATTTTACAAGGCAATCATAGCCGCATTTGGCTGAATTGTCAAGAAGTATGCAAAAAAATCAACAATGATTCTATTGACTTGGCATTTTCTGTGATGTATACTTGAGCCGAAAACAGAAAACGTTTGCTAAACAATGAAACCAGACGAGAGTGGAGGGACCGGAATGAGCGTTATGTCCGGCAAGGAAATTATCAAGCGTATCATCACACATCAGGATCCGCCCAGAATCGGATTTGACTTTATGGACGGAAACCCCTGTGATTTTATTCATTGTGCATCCGCGGAGCTGGTCAATCCAAAATACGACCGCTACGGCGCGTGGGGCAGAGCGGAAGCCGTCACCCGGCTGGTTCCGAATTTCAGCGGAGAGGTGCGGCTGACCGCTTTCGGCGATGTTTACGGCAGGTTTGACGGCAAAACCAAGGGCGAGTGCATTCGCGGCGCACTGCAGGACGGATGGGAAAAGCTGGATGAGCTGGAGTTCCCGGTGCTTTCCGAGGAATTCGACCGCAAAATGGAAGCCATGAAGCTGTGGGAAAGCGATAAATTTGTGCTGGCCTACCTGCCGCTTGCGATTTTTTCGCCGCTCAGGGATATCCGGCATATGGAAAATGCGCTGATGGATATGCTTCTGGAGCCGGAGAATGTCCGGGCGTTTCTGCATCGGGTGGTTGATCTGAATAAGCAGGCGGTCCGAAAGGCGGCGAAAAACGGCGCGGACGGCGTGATTATATATGACGATATGGGCATGCAGCATGCGCTGTTTTTCAGCCCGGCATGCTTCCGCGAGGTGCTCAAGCCGTTCTACCGGGAGCTGGCGGAGGCCATCCACCGTGAAGGGATGTTCTTCTTTGTTCATTCCTGCGGCCTTGTGCATGACATCATCGACGATCTGATTGAGGCGGGCGTGGACGTCCTGCAGTTTGACCAGCCGGAGCTTTCCGGCAGCGAGGTTCTGGCCCGGGAGTTCGGCAGCCGGGTCACCATCTATTCGCCCGTGGATATTCAGAAGATCATGCCCACCAATGACCCGGCGGTGATTGAGCGCGGTGCGCTGCACATGGTGAACAGCTTCAAGCAAGCCGGCGGAAGCCTGATCGCGATGGATTACGGCAATTGGCAGGATATCGGCGTGACGTCTGAATCTCAGCAGATCGCCCG
>JBJEOO010000187.1:0-9231 GCA_051880755.1 Hominenteromicrobium sp. | reverse complement strand
GAGAGATTTTTATGGGAAGAATAACGGTTACGCAGCTTCGGGAAAAGCTGTGGCAGCTTCACGAGGAGGACATCATCAGTCCGGTGGACGCGTATCTGGTCTGCGGCGAGGAGCGCTGCGTGATGATCGATTCGCTTCAGGATACGGAAGCACTCTACGAGGAAGTCCGGAAGCTTACACAGCTTCCGGTGGATCTGGTGCTTACGCACGGACATCTGGACCATGTCGGCAGAGCCACGGAGCAGTTCAAAAAAGCCGGATGCGGTGTGTATCTGCGCCACGAGGATGAATCCATTCTGGGCAGCATGGGCAGCCTTGCTTTCCCCGCCGGATATTTCCAGGATATTGAGCCGGGCCGGGTCTTTCCCTTGGGCGGAAGAACGCTGGAGGTTATTCTCATGCCGGGCCATACGGCGGGCAGTCTCGCGCTGCTGGACCGTGAAAACGAGATCCTGTTTTCCGGCGACAGCATCGGCTCCGGACCGTTCTGGCTGCAGCTGCCGCACAGCCTTTCCATGGAAACCTTCCTGCGCTCCGTTTCCGCACTGCTGGATGAAGTGGACGGGATGAAGAATCTGCTTGTGCTGCCGGGACATAGGTTCCAGTCGCCGAATCCGCTGGGGCTGCCGTATATTCAGGATGTTTTTGAGACGGCTCAGATGCTCTTTGACGGTACGCTGGAGGGTCAGGCCGGCACCATGGTTTTTGAGGGGGTGGATATGACTTTCAAAATGGTGGAGCATAAAAGCATGCTGGGCTTCTACTATGCGCCGGACCGGATGACCGACCCGGCATAATAACATACAGATCAAAAGCGAGACAAAAAGAAATGCCTGAACACAAGAAAGTGTTCGGGCATTTTTTGCAGAGACGCGCAGGCCCGGCCCGCGGCGCCTTGACCCGCGTTCCGCGGCACGCGGCGCACAACCACCTTGCGCTGCTTTGGTTCAATCCGGCATCCCCAAAAAGAAATGCCTGAACACAAGAAAGTGTTCAGGTATTTCATGGTGGAGACGCGCGGGCTCGAACCGCGGACCTCCTGCGTGTGAAGCAGGCACTCTAACCAGCTGAGCTACGCCTCCAAATCGACTGTGCTCTATATTTTAGCACAACCGTTGGAGTTTGTAAAGACAAAAACGGAAAATTTTTCGTTTTTGCGTGCGGAGCGGAAAAAGTTTTTGCGGCAGACCTTTTCTGACACGATATTTTTTGTCTATATGCTACGATTATAAGCCGGAAACTTTGGTACACGGGAAAATTTTACATGTCTATTATTGGAAATACACAAAGCAAGAATAAAATTCATGGATTATTATTAGAAAATAGCTAAAAACCCTTGAACTTTTTTCTCGTTGTGGTATTATATGTACATAAAGAGGAGTGTAGGCTCAGATCTGGATGCAGGCAAGGCCGTGCGGTGCGGGATGGGACGTGCGCGGCGTTGGATTCGCAGACGGAGGCGCTGCTCCGGATCCTTCAGGCTGCTGCTGTACGGCTTTATCATGGCGGCGGTTCTGAAACAGTAAATCTGCGCGTATGATGCGTCAGCGCCCTGCGCCGGATTTTAAACGGAAAGGATGATCACACGAATGAGCGAGAAAAATTCCACGATGGCGCCGCAGGGAAATGTGCCGCTGTATTTGTTCCGCAGCGGAAAAAACAGCCATTCCTATGAATATATGGGTGTGCACAATACCGTGCGTGACGGCAAGCCCTGCACCGTCTGCCGCGTCTGGGCGCCGAATGCCAAGGCGGTGGCCATTACCGGTGATTTCTGCAATTGGGATCCCGCGAAGTATCCGCTGCAGAAGATTGACGACGCGGTGTGGGAGGGCTATCTGGACAAGCCGCTGGAGCAGTTTGATACCTATAAGCTGGCGATCACTGGGCCGGACGGAAAGGTGAATTTCAAGTGCGATCCGTACGCATTCCATGCGGAGACGCGCCCCAATACGGCGTCCCGGTATTACGATATCTCGGGCTACGAGTGGCACGATAAGGCGTGGTTTGAATATAAGAAGAAGAACCCGCATTACAGCCAGCCGGTGAATATCTATGAGATGCACGCCGGGTCATGGAGAAAATACGAGGACGGAAGCGCTTTCTCCTATGAAAAGCTTGCCGATGAGCTGATCCCGTATGTCAAAGAAATGGGCTTCACGCACATCGAGCTGATGCCGCTGACGGAGTATCCCTTTGACGCTTCGTGGGGCTATCAGGTTACCGGCTATTTTGCACCGACCTCCCGCTACGGTACGCCGAAGGATTTCATGAAGTTTGTTGACCGCTGCCATCAGGCCGGTCTCGGCGTGATTATGGACTGGGTTCCGGCGCACTTCCCGCGCGATGCGGCCGGTCTCGCCAAGTTTGACGGCACGCCCTGCTATGAATATGCGGATCCCCGCAAGGGCGAGCATAAGGAATGGGGCACACTGGTCTTTGACTACGGCCGCACGGAGGTTGTCAGCTTCCTGACTTCCAGCGCGCTGTTCTGGGTCAAGGAGTATCATATCGACGGTCTGCGTGTCGATGCGGTTGCGTCCATGCTGTATCTCGATTACAACCGCCGTGACGGCGAATGGATTGCGAACAAGAACGGCGGCAAGGAAAACCTCGAGGCGGTTGCGTTCCTTCAGCGCCTGAACGAAGCGGTGTTTACAGAGGTTCCGGAGGTCATGATGATCGCCGAGGAAAGCACGGCGTGGCCGATGGTCACAAAGCCGACCTTCATGGACGGTCTCGGCTTCAACTACAAGTGGAACATGGGCTGGATGAACGACATGCTGCGTTATATGTCGCTGGATCCGCTGTTCCGCAAGGGCAATCACAACAGCCTGACCTTCTCTTTCTTCTATGCATTTTCCGAGAACTATATTCTGCCGATTTCGCATGACGAGGTTGTGTACGGCAAGGGTTCTCTCTATAACAAGATGCCCGGCACACCGGAGCAGAAAGCGGCGGGCGTACGCTGCTTTGCAACGTACATGATGGCACATCCGGGCAAAAAACTGCAGTTCATGGGCACCGAGTTCTCGCAGCACGACGAATGGAACTTCAATGAGGAGCTTCAGTGGAATCTGCTGCAGTATCCGGAGCACCAGCTGGCGCAGACGTTCTTTAAAAAGCTGAATGCGTTCTATCTCAGCCGCTCGGAGCTTTGGGAGGTCGACTTCTCTTGGGAAGGCTTCTCATGGATCTCCAACGACGACGACAGCCAGAGCGTCATCGCGTTCCGCCGTTTCGACAAGAAGGGCAATGAGATCATTGCCGTGTGCAACTTCCTGCCGGTACAGCGCACAAATTATTGCATCGGCGTCCCGTATGCGGGCGTTTATGAAGAAATCTTCACCTCTGACGCTGAGGAATTCGGCGGCAGCGGCATAACAAACGGCAACAACATCCGCACCATTGATAAACCGATGCACGGTTTCGACCAGCAGGTTTCGCTTACCCTGCCGGAAAATACGGTTTTCTTCCTGCGCTGCAAGCGCAAGGCGCCCAAAAAGACGGTCTCCAAAAAGCCGGCTGCCAAAAAAACAGCCGCAAAAAAAACAGAGACGAAAAAACCGGCTGCCAAGAAGACCCGCACGGCGAAAAGCGCGGCCAAGGAAAAATCCTGACGGCAAGAAACCATGAATCATATAGAAAAATCAATCAGAGAGGGGTCATCAGTCATGTTACCTAAGCAAGAAGTAGTCGCGATGCTGCTGGCGGGCGGTCGTGGAAGCCGTCTCGGTGTTCTGACAAAGAACCTGGCAAAACCGGCAGTACCGTTCGGAGGCAAGTATCGTATCATCGACTTCCCGCTGTCCAACTGCGTGAATTCCGGCATTGAAACGGTCGGCGTCCTCACGCAGTATCAGCCGCTTGAACTCAACGAGTATATCGGTTCCGGCCAGCCCTGGGATCTCGACAGCATGAACGCAGGCGTTCATATTCTTCAGCCGTACGAGCAGAGCAGCGGCTCCGACTGGTACAAGGGCACGGCGAACGCCATTTACCAGAATATCCCGTTTATCGACCGCTATAATCCGGATTATGTTGTCGTTCTGAGCGGCGACCATATCTATAAGATGGATTATTCCAAGATGATTTCCTACCATAAGGAGAAGGATGCGGCGTGCACCATTGCCGTATATGAGGTTCCCATGGAGGAAGCATCCCGCTTCGGCATTCTGAACACGAATCCGGACGGCTCCATCTATGAGTTCGATGAGAAGCCGAAGGTTCCGAAGAGCAACAAGGCTTCGATGGGCATTTATGTGTTTACATGGAAGAAGCTGCGCGCTTATCTGGAGGCGGATGAAAAGGATCCGAATTCCTCGAAGGACTTCGGCAAGAATGTGCTTCCCGCCATGCTGAATGCCGGCGAGCGCATGTTTGCGTACCGCTTTGAAGGATACTGGAAGGACGTCGGCACAATCGACAGCCTTTGGGAATCCAACATGGATATGCTCAATCCGAAGGCCGGTCTCGATCTCTCCCGCGACGACTGGAAGATCTATTCCAGAAATCCGGTCATGCCTCCGCAGTACATAGCCAAGAGCGCCAAGGTGCAGAATTCCCTCGTGGCGGAAGGCTGCAACGTGTACGGCGATCTGGAATTCTCCGTCCTGTTCCAGGGCGTTTATGTCGCGCCGGGCGCCACTGTTACGGATTCAATCGTTATGCCGGGCGCCGTCATCGAGGAAGGCGCGAAGGTGCAGTATGCGATCGTTGCGGAAAATGCGGTCGTCGGCAAGAACTGCGTCATCGGCAAGCGTCCCGAGGACATGGAAGACCGGAACGACTGGGGCGTCGCCGTTGTCGGCCCGGATTGCAAACTCGCCGAGGGCACAATCGTTGCGCCTAAGGAAATGATCGAGGCTAAGGAGGTGCAGGCATAATGCTTGGAAACAGTGTAATGGGCATTCTCTTCGCGTATGTCCACGAAGAAAGAGTCAGAGATTTAACGGAGCTTCGCGTTATGGCGTCTGTCCCCTACGGCGGACGTTACCGCCTGGTGGATTTCCCGCTTTCCAATATGGTCAACTCCGGCCTGAATAAGGTCGGCATCATCACCGAGGCAAACTATCAGTCGCTGATGGATCACCTCGGCTCCGGCAAGGCATGGGACCTCTCCAGAAAGCGCGAGGGTCTCTATCTGCTGCCGCCGTTCGGCAAGAGCACGTCGAGAACCGACGGCAAGATCGAATCACTCGATTCCATCCGCCGTTTCCTCAAGAATTCCCTTGAGGAATATGTGATTCTTTCCGACTGCGATACGGTCTGCAACATCGATTACCGCGAGGCGCTGGATCAGCATGTCCGCACAAAGGCGGATATCACGATCATCTACCGCCACGGCACATCGCCGGATGTTGACCGCAACTCCATCTATATGGTTGATCCGGAAAACCGTATCCGCGAGCTGCTTGTTCACCGCGGCAGCGAGCACGGCGTCAATTACGGCATCGGCATGTGTATTATCGGCCGTGAGCTGCTTCTCCAGCTCGTTGAGGGCTGCATGAGCCGCAACGAATACGATTTTGATAAGGACCTGATTCAGCGCGTGATTCCGGAGCTGAAGGTTATGGGCTTCGAGTTCAAGGGCATGGCGTATCCGATTTCCTCCTTTGAGGCGTATTTCGATGCGAACATGGCGCTGATGGATCCGAAGGTTCGCGCAGAGCTGTTCAATCCGAACCGCCCGATTTACACAAAGGTGCGCGATGATATGCCCGCCAAGTACGGCCTGAATTCCTCCGTCACCAATTCGCTCGTCGCAGACGGCTGCGTGATTGACGGCGAGGTGGAGAACTGCGTGCTGTTCCGCGGCGTCAAGATCGGCAAGGGCGCAAAGGTCCGCAACTGTGTCATTATGCAGGATTCGGTCATCGGCGAAAACAGCCGTCTCGATTATGTCGTGGCGGACAAGAACGTGGAGATCGAAGCCAACCGTACCCTGATGGGCTACCAGACCTATCCGGTATATATTGCCAAAGAGAGCAAGGTTTGATCCGCATTTTCACCCGGGGCTGTGCGGCGCCGAGCCGCACAGGCTCCCCTTTATCCGCTAATTAGGAGGAGCAACACTATGAAAGTATTATTCTGTGCCAGTGAAGCGCTGCCCTTTGCGGCCACCGGCGGCTTGGCAGACGTTGCCGGATCACTTCCGCAGGCGCTCAGAAACCGCCTGATCGGCTGCCGCGTTGTTATGCCGCTCTATGAGGGTGTGCCGCAGGAGCTTCGCGAGAAGATGAAGTTCCTGACCAGCATCAGCGTACCGGTTGCATGGCGCCGCCAGTACTGCGGTATTTTTGAAGCTAAGGTCGGCAATGTCATTTACTATCTGATCGATAATCAGTATTATTTCAAGCGTCAGGGCCTGTATGGTCACTTTGATGATGCCGAACGCTTTGCGTTCTTCTCCCGCGCGGTGCTCGAAATGCTGCCGTATATTGAGTTCAAGCCGGATATTATCCACGCAAATGACTGGCAGACGGCGCTGATTCCGATCTATTATCGCCTGTTCTATGCAAACAATGACTGGTACAGCGGAATCAAGACGCTGTTCACAATTCACAACATCCAGTATCAGGGCCAGTACGGCTTTGAGATTCTCGAGGATGTTTTTGGCATTCCGAAGAGCGAGGGCTATCTGCTCGAATACAACTCCTGCGTCAATCTGATGAAGGGCGCGATTGAGAGCGCAAACTGGGTTTCCACCGTCAGCCCCACCTATGCCAAGGAGATTCTTGACCCGTGGTTTGCCCATAAGCTCGACCCGATTCTGCGTGAGCGTGCATGGAAGCTTTCCGGCATTCTGAACGGCATTGATGTCGTCGGCTACAATCCGGCGACGGACGCAAATCTCTATGAGAACTATGATGTGGAGAAGATGGAGGGCAAGGCCGTCAATAAGGCCAAGCTTCAGGAGCGCCTGAATCTGGAGCCTGATCCGGATGTGCCGCTCATCGGCATGGTTACGCGTCTGGTATCCCATAAAGGTCTTGATCTGGTCAAGGCCGGCGTCGACAATATCATGACGTATACCAATGCGCAGTTTGCCGTTCTCGGCAGCGGCGATTGGGAGTATGAGCAGTTCTTCAAGGAAATGCAGGCCAAATATCCGGGCCGTTTCGTGCTTTGCCTCGGCTTTGTGCCGGAGCTTGCGCGCAAGATTTACGGCGGCTCCGATATCTTCCTGATGCCGAGCAAGAGCGAGCCCTGCGGCCTGTCTCAGATGGTCGCGCTGCGTTACGGCTCTATCCCGGTGATCCGCGAGACCGGCGGCCTCAAGGATTCCATCACGGACAGCGGCGACGGCAAGGGCAACGGCTTCACGTTCAAATCCTATGATACGCAGGATATGCTCAATGCGGTACATCGCGCAATCTATGCGTACAACGAGGATAAGGAGAACTGGAAGGTTCTGGTCAAACGTGCTATGGAGTGCGACAACAGTTGGGGACGCTCGGCAAACGAGTACATCCGGCTGTACAAGCAGCTGATCAACAGCTGATTGCAGACAATCAATGCGGGCGGGGAGATTCCCTGCCCGTTTTTGTTTCTGAAAAAGGAAGGTGAAGTGAAAATCATGGAAATCATTGCGAAGGACGATCGGCTGTGCATCCGGAAAATGGAGGAGACGGAAGCGGACCTCGGACAATTCCTGCTTTGGATGACCGACCCGGAAACCATGCGGTTTTGGGAGGGCATGACGAAAATCTACGATTACGAGCTTGTTTTGCAGGAACACCGGGCAGGCGTGCAGGAAGGCGTTGCGAAATGCATGGTTGAGCTGGACGGCAAAAAGATCGGATTCTGCCAGTTCTACACGATGGATGCCGCACTATATGAGATGCCGCAGCCGGAGTGGGACCGCGTCGTGCATCCGGGTGAGACGGTGTACGGCATCGATATGTTCATCGGCGACGTCTCCTGCCGCGACCGCGGCATCGGCACGCGGATTCTGAATCTGCTGTGCGAAACCCTGTTTCAAACGCATCACGCCGATGTGCTGATGATCGATCCCAAGGTGCATAATGCCCGGGCGATTGCGTGTTACCGCAAATGCGGCTTCCGCGAGGTGTGCGTCGTGCCGCAGCGCGAGGAACAGGACGGCATTCTGCATGACAGCCTGATCATGTGCAGGAGGAAGGAGATAGATCGACGGCAGATCGGCGATACGGCGCGGGCGCATCTGGCGCGGCATCTGTGCTGCGAGCCGGCGGATTTTGACCGCGGCGGCGTGGTTTATGCCGCAAACACACGCGAGCCGTACCCGTTCCTTGAAATCTGCACGATGGGCGGCGCGACGGTTGTTTCCGCGTCAGAACCGCTTCTTCCGCGCTTGAAAGCGCTTTTTGCGGGCAAATGCCGTGACGAAATCTTTGAATGCCCATTTGTTTACGGGCAGACCATCTGCTATGTGCCGGATCTGAAGCGCCGGGAACCCGTACCGCTCAGCAGCGCGTACACCTATGAGCTGCTTCAGGGCGCGGAGATTGACCGGCTGCAGGGAATCCGCGGCTTTGAGAATTCGCTGGCGTTCGATGAGAACGGAAAAACGCCGACCCATATCGTGCTGTGCGCAAAGAAAGACGGTGAGATTGTCGCGATAGCCGGGGCATCCGATGAAGCGGGCGATCTGTGGGAGGTCGGCGTGGATGTGCGGCCCGCGCACCGGCGGGGCGGGCTGGCGACCGCGCTTGTCCGCGAATTGACGGATAAGATTCTGGAAAAGGGCATTGTGCCGTTTTACAGTGCGTCGGTGACCAACCTTGGGTCACAGTATGTCGCCGCGCGCAGCGGGTATATTCCGTGCTGGGTCAGCACATACCGCACCATTCTCGACGGCAGCTCGGCTTACAATGGGCTGCTCGGGGAACTTAAAGGGAGAATATAACAGGCAAACAAAAAAGACTTTCCGACGTGCGGAAAGTCTTTTTCTTTCGGTTATTTGCCAGTCGTGAAGCGATATGCGGTGCCGTTCACGCCGTCGTCGTATTCGGCGCTGGGGCAATCGGGAATACAGACGATGTCCGTCGTATTTTCGCGGATCACCTTGTCCCAGAAATGCACGGACGGCAGGTTTTTGGGGTGGTAATGCAGCTCCCAGATGCCCGGGAAGCGTTCAAACACGGCTTTGGCGGCGAAGGTGCCGACGCCTGCGCGGCGGTACTTGTACAGCACAAAGAATTCCGCCAGATTGTACTTCGCCTCGGGAAAAGTATCCATGTAATTGCC
>JBJEOO010000186.1:0-9395 GCA_051880755.1 Hominenteromicrobium sp. | reverse complement strand
GGCGACGATTATTCGGATGAAACGTACATACAGCATTTCCGCCTGATATTGGATGCGGTCAGGGAGCAATACCCGCTGGATATCGTTCTCAGAAACAGAAGGGGCGACCTGCAGGGCAGAACGATTATGCCGGCGTATCTCGAATATTCCGAAAAGGATGACAAATTCCGCCTGATCGGGACAGGAAACCGCTTGGGCAGCACCGTCAATCTCGGCAGAATTGTAAGCTGTACGCGCTGTGAACAACCGCGCGCGGTTACCCCGGGAAAAAGAAATCCGGCAAGACCGAGAAGCGTGACCTTTGAGCTGACTGACGAGCGAAAAGCCCTTGAGCGGGTTCTTTTCCATTTTGCCCACTTCAAAAAGCAGGCCGAAAGACTGGACGGGAACCGGTATCGCATCACGGTGTTTTATGATAAGGACGATGAAACGGAGGTTGTCATCCGAATTCTGTCCTTCGGACCCATGCTTCGGGTCACGGCCCCGCAGCATTTTGTGGAGCTGCTGAAGCAGAGACTGATCGAGCAGAAAAACTGCGCACCGTAAAAAAGCTGCGGACATCAGGCTGTTCGCAGCTTTTTTTCCGTGATCGGAACCGGTTTATCAGCTAGAATAGCGTTGTAAGCAGAGCAGGCGGGCACGGTTTGGGCCGGCGCACAATCCGTTCGCGCGGCTGCTGCGGAAAATCTCGGCTGAAAGGGGATCACTATGCTTGAAATAAAGGGAAGCGTGAATACGGCAATCTGCTATGCAAAGGTTGTGGAGGATACGGCAATTGAGCAGATCCGCCGGATGTGCGATTATTCGCTGACGGAGGGCAGCCGTATCCGGATTATGCCGGATGTGCACGCCGGAAAAGGCTGCACAATCGGAACGACCATGACGGTCACGGATAAGGTCTGCCCCAACATCGTCGGCGTCGATATTGGCTGCGGCATGTATACGGTGAAACTGGCGGAACGGACGCTGGATTTTGAAAGAATCGATTCGGCGTGCCATTATATTCCGTCCGGTATGAACGTCTGGGAAGGAAGAATGGAACGGTTCGACCTGACGGATCTCCGGTGCTATCGTTCGCTGCGGGATGCCAAAAGACTGAAGCGCTCCCTCGGAACGCTCGGCGGAGGCAACCACTTTATCGAAATCGATCGGGCTTCAGACGGAACGTATTATCTGGTGATTCATTCCGGAAGCCGCAATCTGGGCAAGCAGGTGGCCGAATACTATCAGCAGCTTGCGGTCGATCTCCACATGGGAAAGGAAGAGCTGTTCAAAAAGAAAGCGGAGATCATCCGCACATACAAGGAGCAGGGCAGAAGATCAGAAATTCATGAAGCGCTTTGCGAACTTCAGAAGCATTATGAGATTCGGCGGCCGTCCATACCGGAAGATATCTGCTGGCTGTATGGACCTTTTCTGGAGGACTATCTGCACGATGTGGAGATTTGCCAGCGCTTTGCGCGGAGAAACAGAGAGAGAATGGCGGAAATTCTTCTGGACAGAACCGGCATGACCGCGGCTGAAGCGTTCCATACGATTCACAATTATATCGATACCGAGGAAATGATCCTGAGAAAGGGAGCCATCGCAGCGCACGCGGGGGAAAAGGTTCTGATCCCGATCAATATGCGGGACGGCTCCGTTATTGCGGTCGGCAAGGGCAATCCGGAATGGAACTATTCCGCACCGCACGGCGCAGGACGCGTGATGTCCCGGGCCAAAGCCAGAGATTCGCTGGATCTGGAGGCGTATAAGGCTTCCATGGCCGGCATTTACACCACGTCCGTAAACGAAAAGACCATTGATGAAGCGCCAATGGCGTATAAATCCATCGGGGACATTATCGATGTTATCCGGGAATCCGTAGACGTGCTCGAAATCATAAAGCCGGTTTTTAACTTTAAGGCATCCGGGGACGACTTTCCCGGCAAGAAGAAAAGGGGGGATTACGATGGAGGAAATGATTCGCAGGAAGCTCCGTGAAATTGAACAGTCCGAACAGGTGCGGATTCTGCTTGCCGTGGAATCGGGCAGCCGCGCATGGGGGTTTGCCTCTCCGGACAGTGACTATGACGTGCGCTTTATCTATGTGCGGCCAAAGGCGGATTATCTGCGCCTTGAGAAAACCAGAGACGTTATCGAGCTGCCGATAGACGGCGAGCTGGATATTGTCGGGTGGGACCTTCAAAAGGCGCTGCGGCTTCTGCACAAATCGAATCCGACGCTGTTTGAATGGTTCTCGTCGCCTGTGGTTTATGCGCAGACCGATTTCGCGGATACGTTCAGAGCCGTTATGGGGCGGTATTTCTCTGCGAAGAGAAGCCTGTTCCATTATATCAGCATGGCCGAGGGCAATTACCGCGAGTATCTGAAACGCGCGATCGTCCGGGCAAAAAAGTATTTCTATGTGCTCAGGCCGGTGCTGGCATGCCGGTGGATTCTGGATAAAGGGACGCCGCCGCCCATGCTTTTTTCGGAGTTGATGCAGGCCGAGCTTCCGGAAGGCCTGCGCCCTGACGTCGACCGGCTGCTTGATCTGAAAATGCATGCGCCGGAGGTGAAGGAAATCCCGAAAATCGAACGCATCAACGACTATCTGGATGCCTCGATTGCGGATATCAAAGGCTGGCTGCAGCGGACGGAGGATACAAATGCCGCAGACTGGCAGGAACTGAACGCCCTTTTTCTGGAGGAACTCGGAAAACCGGCGGAGGGATAAGCGCGGGGCACGATTTATATGCCCCGTTTTTTCCTGCTCCGGCACATATTCCGGAATACCGTATGGCGTATCGGCAGCACATTCTGCGCGGGAGGTATTCTGCTTGGCTTTTCAGCCGGCCGCCTTCCGCATGCGGCCTTACCTTCTGGCTGCCATATCCTCCTCGATGTCGGATTTCCAGTCATCGAGAATCGCTTTGCAGCTTCTGATTCTGCCGACCGCTTCGCCGACGACCTCGTAATTCAGCCTTGTGCCCGCGCGGTCGCTGCGGTAGCTGACGGCGCGTTCCCTGCGGATGCCCAGCCGGGCGGCTGTTTCCACGGCGTCCATGTTGGCGCCCAGAAACAGAAATTCCCAGCCGTACTGCCGCTTTTTCGATTCAATCATCTGCCGGACCTGCTCGGATGCGTATCGCTTGCTGGCGTTTTCCAGGCCGTCCGTGATGATGACAAACAGCGTGTGCTCGGGCACATCCGATTTCCGCGCATACTTGTGTACGTTGCCGATATGGTGAATGGCTCCGCCGACGGCATCCAGCAGAGCGGTGCAGCCGCGCACGGTGTAATCGGCCTCCGTCATCGGCCGGACCCGATGAATACTGACCCGGTCGTGGATTACCGTGCTCTCACTGTCGAACAGAATCGTCGATACATAGGCTTCGCCTTGCAGGCTACGCTGTTTGTCCAGCATGGCGTTGAAGCCCCCGATGGTATCGCTTTCCAGACCGTGCATGGAACCGCTGCGGTCCAGAATAAAGACCAATTCCGTCAATCCTTTTTTCATAACAAAAACCTCCTGTACTGTGCGGTGTTTTTTCTTACACTTATAGTATAGGAGGTTTTGCGTTTAAAAGGGTCGAATGAAAAGCGACCTTTTTCATTCAGTACATACTGCTGCCGAGCAGAACCTGATCGTAAAAGAACAGGGCCTCGTTTATCACGAAAATATCATATTCGCCGTGCGTGATGAAATACTCGACAATGACATCGAATTTTTCACTGCGGGAGAGCGCAAAGCCGGCTTTCATCAGCAGCTCTTTGGTTTCATTCAGCGATAATTCCAGCGCGACGGCCAGCGCCAGCGCAGTTTGCTTTTTGGGCTTGTAGTGGATGTCGCTGCGGATCTTGGAAAACAGCTTCTTATCGATGTTGGCTTTTTTATAGCACTCGGAATTTTTCATGCCGTTCTCTTTGATTTTGCGCATGACCATCTGCGAGAAGCTTTCGTCCAGCCGGTTCAGGGCATCGTCCAGAGACATCCCGCGCGGCGCAGCAGCCGGCTCGGCTGCCCGCATCTCCGATATGGAGCCTGCGTCCCACAGCATGGCGGAACGGGCTGCTTCACGGCGGTAATCGGTGTGGGCGTCCACATAATGATCGTCGATAAACTGCTCAATACCGGAAAACAGCTTGCTGCCGATCTGAACGCTCTCGCGGGCAAACACAACCATGAATACGGTCAGATCTCCGGCCGCGTCGCTGCTGAGCATGAACGCGCTGATGGCATCCATCGCGGCGCTCAGCGCCTGATCCTTGGGATAGCCGAAAACCCCGGATGAAATCAGCGGGAAAGCAATGCTTCCGCAGTCGTATTGCAGGGCCAGCTCCAGCGAATTCCGGTAGCAGGCTTGCAGAAGCTCCCGCTCCCCGCAGCTGCCGCCCTGCCAGACGGGGCCGACGGTGTGAATCACATACCGGCAGGGCAGGTTGTATGCGCCGGTGATCTTCGCTTCTCCGGTTCTGCACCCGCCGAGGGTGCGGCATTCCTCCAGAAGCCTTGGACCGGCCGCCTTGTGAATTGCGCCGTTGACGCCGCTTCCGTCCCGGAGATACCGGTTTGACGCGTTGACGATGGCGTCAACATGCATTTTTGTAATATCGTTTCTGACAATTTGAACGGGCATATCCGACCATCTTCCCACCGAAAAAAGTGTGTACGAACACACATAGTATAGCACAAAAGCCCCGGCTTGACAATACAGGCGCTTTTCGGGCGGGGATGCATCTGTACCCGGAAAAGCCGCCGTTATTCGGGTGAAAGACGGCGTTACGGCAGTTTTTCCTTCTGAGATACAACGGACATGTGCATCCGGTTTCCGATGAATTTCACCGTGGGGCCAAACAAAACCACCAGACACGGCGTTGCGAGTCCGAGCTTTTTCCCGAGCAGGACGCCCAGAACGAGAAACAGAAAATCCCAGCCGATGCGGAGCAGATAAAAGGGAATGCGGACATGCTCCGCAACCATGACGGGCACGGCGTCGTACGGCACCAGACCGAGATTGGCGTTCATATACAGGGCTGCGCAGAAGGCCATCAGAAAGGCGCTGGCCGCGAAGATTATGCCGCGCGCGGGCTGCAGGGTGAACAGAGCTGACGGGAGCAGCCTGGCCCACAGCCATCGGCAGAAATCACAGATATAGCCGATCAGCACCATATTGGCGGCCGTGCCGATGCCGATTCTGGACCGGCCGAAAATAAGCATGGGGATGAACAGGACCACATTCATCAGAAGATTGCAGGTCCCGTAACTGATGTCGGTCCGTTCGGATAGAGCCAGATTAAAGTAGCTGGCCGGGTCCGTACCGTAGGATACTTCAACGAGAAAGGACAGCACGATGCCCATGCCCACGATGCCGGCCATCATGAATATGAATCTTTTTCTGAAATCGGCAGAGCGGTATTTCAAACGCGCAGCTTTGTTCATAGCAACCTCCGAATCAAGCGGCCTTTTGGGGCTGACACACTGGAAAGGCGCCTGTACCGCTTGAAAATGCCCGGATTTCCGGTATCCGTATTCTTCACACATTCCGCGCACGGAATGCATCGGAATGTGCGGAAATTCTTTTTACTCCGAAATACTGCAAAATAAAAGAGACGGCTTCCGGAACGGAGGCCATCTCTCTGGGCTTATACATTCATGATGTCGGCAAAGGTCATCGGATATGTTCGCAGAAAAAAGCGGAGCTTTGCGAACAGCTTCGGATAGGAGCTGCGGCAGCTTCGGATATCGATATACTCGCAGTTGTATTTCTCTGCGAGGCGCTGCAGGATGCGGTTGATGCAGCCGGTTGTGTCCTGTACCACGGACAGGATGTATAATGTACAGCGGCATCTCGTATGGATGCTGTACAGAAGCCATTCGTATTTGTCCGTGAAGCTTTTTTCGTCGAATTCCGGATCCTTCAGCTCGTTTTCGCCGATATTGAGGAACACCTTCTGCGGGTGCAGCGAGCAGATGCAGGCGTCCAGCATGGTGTCCGCGTCCCGGAGCGTCAGGCCCCGCAGACTGCGGTTATGCAGCGCGGTTTTAATGCCGTTGTCCCTTGCAAGCTCGGCAAACGGCACATCGGACATCCAGTCCGCGCCCCAGAAAACAACGCCGTTCTGCTCCGCCGCCTTGTTCAGAAGATTGTATTGGTTCAGTTTTTCCGTATCAACGCGCATTTTCCGCCAGTCCTTTCTTATCGTACTGCCTGTTGATGAAGTAAACAATGAGATTCGCGCCGACGGCAAGCAGGTTGAAAAGATACACAAGCAGAACATAATTGATTCTGTGTGTGTAGATTTTCGCCGCGATGCCCGCGATGTAGCCGGACAGAATCAGCAGGATAAAGCCGAGGCTGGTCGATTTTGCCGTTTTGGCGCGGATGTTTTTGATGACCGAAATCGGCCAGGAGCAGCCAAAACAGATGAGCATGATGGTTTCAAGAATTTCTGCCATGTTTCTACCTCCAACAGGAAATACCTTTGTTTGAACAACTCCAGTATACCGTTGACAATTCATAATGTCCAATATATAATAATTATAAAATTGATACCTTATAGTTATGAAAAGAGGGGGAATATGGAGCTTTCTCAGATTCGTTATTTTCTGGATGCCGCGCAGACGCAGCATATCACCAAAAGCGCACAGCACCTGAATATTGCGCAGCCGGCGCTGACAAAAGCCATCCACAAGCTGGAGGATGAGCTGGGCGTTCCGCTTTTCGTACGCCGGGGAAGAAATATTGCGCTCACGCAGTACGGCCGGTACCTGATGGAAAAGCTCCTGCCGCTTGTCCATGCGCTGGACACGGTGCCCGCCGAGCTGGCGCATATGGCGAAGGCGGAGAACAATACGATCCGCCTGTCGGTGCTTGCGGCGTCCACCATTGTCACACAGGCCATCATCGATTACAAAAAGCAGTATCCGCAGATTCATTTCCATGTACTGCAGAATCCGCATAACGAGCTGTTTGACATTGAAATCACGACCAATCTGTTTTTCAACAATGCCGAGCCGCAGGATAACCGCTTTGTCTGTACGGAGGAAATCTTTCTGGCGGTTCCCGATATCGGGAAATACGGGGATAAGGATGAAATCCGGCTGCAGGATGTCCGGGAGGAAGGCTTCATCAGCCTGTTCGGTTCCAGACAGCTCAGAAGCATCTGCGATACCTTCTGCCGGCATGCGGGCTTTGAACCGAATATCATCTTTGAAAGCGACAGTCCGCAGGCGGTGCGCAATATGATCGGCGCGAATCTGGGCGTCGGCTTCTGGCCGGAATTCACATGGGGAAAGCTCGGCACCGAGCACGTCCGGCTTCTGCGGATTGCGGAGCCGATCTGCCGCCGCGATATTCTGGTGACCTGCAAAAGTCTGAAAGCCGATATGACGAATGTGGAGAATTTCTTTGCCTTTCTGAAGCAGTATCTACTGGAGAGAAAATTGTAGGTATGCGCGAAAAACCGGGATGCATCGAGTCCGTTCGGAGAATGCATCCCGGTTTTTATATGCTTATGCGGTATTATACGCGGAGGATTCGGCCCGCCTTGCGCGGCTTGTCGTGCGGGGCGGGACCCTCCCGGTAGCCGAGCAGGACGTTGCAGACGGGCACCATATCGTCCGGCACACCCCATGCTTTGCGCATTTCCATGCCGTATTCCGTCGCAAAAACCTCGTCCGTGCGCCCGACATAGCACGCGCCGACGCCCAGTGCGTGCGCGGCGAGCCAGATGTTGGAGGCGATCATCGCGCCGTCCGCAGCCGCATACGATCCGCCGCGCGTGAAAACGGTCAGAACGGTCGGCGCACCGTAATAGCCGCTCATAATCGTGAAATCGTCCTGAATGCTCGGCTGGTCGGCGGAAATGGGGTGCGCAACCGATGCCGGATCCTTGCCCTTGAACTGCATCCAGCGGTTGATGCGGCCGAGCTTTTCGTTGATTTCGCTGTCCTGACAGACGACGATGCGTGAATACTGGTTGTTGCCCGCGCTCGGCGCGTAAAGTCCCGCCTCCAAAATGACGTTGAGCGTCTTGTCGTCGAGCGGCTTGTCCTGAAAGCGGCGGATGGCATGGCGTGTTTTCATCAATTGCAGGATTTCGTTCATAAGGCTTCCCCTTTCTGTTTCGGCGTGTTTATTTCCTTTATCTTCCATTATACGGGCTTTTGCGCCGCGCGCAAGTACGCACCTTTTTGTGCCTATCCCCGCATGGGGTTGACATATCCCGATATGCTGCAATATAATTTGAATGTAACATGCCAAATGAATGTATAAAGGCGGAAAGGGGGATTTTCATGCTGAAAAAAGAAGAAATGCCCGCATGTCCGGTTGCAACGACGGTGCAGCTTGTCGGCAGCAAATGGAAGCTGCTGATCCTGCGCAACCTGCTCGTCCGCCCGTGGCGGTTCAACGAGCTGCAGCGGGATCTGACCGGCATCAGCCAGAAGGTGCTGACGGACAGCCTGCGCTCTATGGAGGCGGACGGCCTCATCACCCGCACGGTCTATCCGGAGGTGCCGCCGCATGTGGAATATGCATTATCTGCGCTGGGCGAGACGATGCGCCCGATCATCGGAGCGATGGAGCAGTGGGGCAGCGCGTACCGGAAAATTGTGGAGGAGGCACAATAAACTCCAACATATTTCTTTACAGAATACGGGGAATATGGTATACTTTTCATAATATCAAGCGCTTATTCAATTTGATGCGGAAAGTGAGAGGATAGCGGTGAAAACAAGCAGAACCACAAAGGACGGCATCTGCCGTCTCGAGCAGGAAAACGGCAGAACGCT
The DNA here is from genome assembly GCA_051880755.1 of Hominenteromicrobium sp. GTDB lineage: Bacteria > Bacillota > Clostridia > Oscillospirales > Acutalibacteraceae > Hominenteromicrobium. The sequence continues at coordinate 616 of JBJEOO010000186.1, read as the reverse complement.
TGCCTGGTCGGAAAGCTCCGGCGTCACGCTGCTGGAGCAGGACGGCCTTTATTTCAAGGATCTCGAGAAAACGGGCGAGCTGCTTCCGTATGAGGACTGGCGGCTGCCCGTCGAAGCGCGGGCCAAAGATCTCGCGGGGCGTCTCTCGGTTGAGGAAATCGCCGGTCTGATGCTGTATTCGCCGCATCAGGCTGTGCCGCCGCTGCCGTTTGGCCCCTTCGGCGGCACATATGACGGCAAGCCGTATGCGGAATCAGGCAGAGCGCCGTATGAGCTTTCGGATCAGCAGAAGAAATTCATGCAGGAGGAGCACATCCGCCACATTCTGATGATTACGGTGCAGAACGCGGAAACCGCCGCAAAATGGAGCAACGAGCTGCAGAAGCGCGCCGAAATGCTTCCGCACGGCATTCCGGTCAACATTTCGTCCGACCCGCGAAACGGCGCGCGCGGCTCAGGCGCGGAATTTAAGACGGGCGGCAGCGACGTCAGCAAGTGGCCGGAGGGCGTCGGCTTTGCGGCCTGCTTTGACCCTGAGGTTGTCCGGCAGTTCGCGGAGGATGCTTCCCGCGAATACCGGGCGCTCGGCATCACGACGGCGCTCGGCCCGCAGATT
>JBJEOO010000185.1:0-2188 GCA_051880755.1 Hominenteromicrobium sp. | reverse complement strand
TTCACCGGCAAGCGTGCCGATACAATCCGGAAAATGCAGCGTATCCATCGAGGCACAGACGGCCTGCGCCATACCGGTCATGCATTTGACGACGATCATATTGCCCGCAGCTTCAACGCTGATGACTGAATCGCCGAACAGCGAATAAAACTTCGAGGAAATATCCCTCGCGTTGTCCCTGCCGGTCGAATACTTGTACTTCCCGTTTCCGGAGAGTGTTTTGACGAGACGCAGCTCCTTGATATCGCGGGAAACCGTCGCCTGCGTCACATCGAAGCCGCACGCGCGCAGATTGCGCAGCAGCTCCTCCTGCGTGTCAATGTCCTGTGCCTTGATGAGTTCGAGAATTTTTGCGTGCCGTCTTGTTTTCATTCTGATAAGCCTTCCTTTCCTAGCCCCTGCTGTGCATAATCTTTCGATTCACAATATCGTAGAAATTCCGGTCATCCATTTTGATCAGTTCCGTATAGTAGGAGGACCGGCGAACGGAAATCGTATCGCTGCGGTGGATCCGGATCGGAACATCGCCGTCCACCGTCAGATAAATGTCGCCAAGATAGTCGTTGTCCGCGGAAACGGTCAGCACTTTATCCGCGCTGAACACCGTACTGCGGTTAAAAAGGGAGTGCGGACAGATCGGAGTGAAAATCAGGCACTCCGTTTCGGGATCGACAACCGGTCCGCCCGCCGAAAGTGAATATGCGGTTGACCCTGTCGGCGTCGCAAGGATCAGACCGTCCGCGCGGAAGCGGTAGGTTTCGGAGCCGTCGACAGACAGCCCGAAATCAAAAATTTTGGACAGCGCGCCCGAAACAACGGCGTCATTGAGGGCCCGATAGGTTCTTTCCCCTTCCGCGCTGTGCACGGTAACCTCAAGCATCATCAGCCGGCGGGTGGAATAGCTGCCGTCAAAGAGCCTTGCGAGCAGATGCAGCTCATCCTTTTCAATGCCTGCCAGAAAGCCGAGCCGCCCGAGGTTGACGCCGAGAATCGGCTTGCCGCCGACGGACGCGTGCTTTGCCGTGTGAATGATCGTCCCGTCGCCGCCGACCGCGATGACAAAGCTGCACCGCCCGATCATTTCTTCATGGTCTGCGCAGAACACCACGCCGGCATACTTCCCCTGATGCTTTGCGTGCATCAGCGGCACGGCGCCGTTTTCCCGCAGGAGTGCGATGATCCGCCTTGTATAGGCATCGGCATCGCGCTTATCCAGATTGGGAATCACCGCTATTTCCATTGAGCATCATTCCTTTGTATCAAGTGCCGCGTGGGACGCTTCCACAACGGTATGCGGGGTACAATCCGCCGTATGCACCGGCGCGTCGCTTTTTTCAAGAAAAACAAGATATTCGATATTGCCCTCCGGCCCCTTGACCGGAGAAAACGTCAGCCCGAGCACGGAGTATCCGCTTTGAAGCGCGAAATCGCAGATGGATGCGACAACCTCTTCATGCACGGCCTTATCGCGCACAACGCCTTTTTTGCCCACCTTTTCCCGGCCGGCCTCAAACTGCGGCTTGATCAGGCAGACTGCCCGTCCGCCGCTGCGCAGAAGCGGACGCACCGCAGGCAGGATGATCCGGAGCGAGATGAAGGAAACATCGACCGAAAAAAAATCGATTTCCTCCGGTATCTGCTCCCGTGTCAGATAACGTGCGTTCGTACGCTCCAGATTGACGACGCGTGGATCCTGTCTAAGCTGCCACGCAAGCTGACCGTAGCCGACATCCACGCTGTACACGCGTGCCGCGCCGTTCTGCAGCATACAGTCGGTAAAGCCGCCGGTGGAGGCGCCGATATCCATGCAGGTTCTGCCTTCCAGCACAATCGGGAAGCACTGCATGGCTTTCTCGAGCTTCAGCCCTCCGCGGCTGACGTATTTCAGCGTACTGCCGCGCACCTCGATCTGCGCATCCTCGCGGACCGTTTCGCCCGGCTTATCGCATTTTTGATGATCCACATAAACGCTGCCTGCCATAATAAGGGTACGCGCTTTTTCCCGGCTGGGAGCAAGCCCCTTTTCAAAGAGCAGGACATCTATTCTTTTCTTCACGCTGATTTCCACATCCCATTCTCAAATATGTCCCTGAATCGGCCTGTCTTGTCTCAATGCCTCCTGCACGGCACGGATCATGCCGTCCCGGTCAAGACCGAGATGCTCCAGCGTGCGGAACATGGGTGCATG
>JBJEOO010000184.1:0-2211 GCA_051880755.1 Hominenteromicrobium sp. | reverse complement strand
CAGAAAAGAGATTCTGGAGCGGGCCGGTCTGCAGTTTGTCGTGATGGCCTCGGACGCCGACGAAACGGCGCAGGGGCTTGCGCCGGACGCGCTCGTGCAGGAGTTTGCGCGCCGGAAGATGGAGGCCGTGCTGCCGCGCTGCCTTCCCGATGATATCGTGGTGACGGCGGATACCGTGGCGTCCATTGACGGCGAGATTCTCGGCAAGCCGCGCGATGCCGCCGAGGCCAGCCGGTTCCTGCATATGCTGTCCGGCAGGACACATGTTGTCTTTACCGGTGTGTGCATCGAATACCATGGCAGGCATGTTGAATTCTGCCAGACGACACAGGTGCGCTTTTATCCGCTTTCCGAAAAAATGATTTCGGATTATATTGCAAGCGGAGAGCCCTTCGGAAAAGCGGGCGCATATGGCATACAGGGCGCGGCGTCGCTGTTTGTCGAAGGAATCGTCGGCGATTACAACAATATCTTTGGCTTGCCCGCAGCGCATGTGATGCGTGAGGTGGAGGCGCTGCTCGCAGAATAACAAAAAAGTCCTTTCCGCGTATACTGGTGGTATGTCGGAAAGGACTGGTGATTTTATGCGCCGCAGACGCAGACTGGGACGCCGCCCCGCGCGCTGGCGTCGGCTTGCCTTTTTCATCGCTGCCGCTGCTGTACTGACCGGTATTTTTGCGGAGAGCCGGATGCCGGCCGTGAAAGCGGATATTCAGCAGGCGGCGCTCAGCGCCTACGCGCAGGAGCGCATTACGGAAACGGTTCAGGACTATCTGCTCCGGCAGCCCGTCACGGTTTCCACGGGACTGGTTTCGCTGGATACATATACGCTCGGCGCCATGAAATCGGAGCTGACCGGCGCGTTGCAGGAAGCGCTGACCGGCACGGCAGCATCGTGGATTCCGGTCGGCAACCTTACCGGGCTGGCGCTTCTGAACGGGCACGGCTTCAAAATCCCGGTGTTCTTCGCGGTAGACGGCATCGTCTCCGTTGAGTTTGAAAGCTCGCTGACCTCCGCGGGAATCAACCGGACAAAATACGGCGTTACGATGACCGTGACCGCTGAGCTGTACAGCTCTTCCGTTTCGTTTTCGGATGTTGTAACGGTCACAACCGCATATCCGGTATATGAGTCGGTGCAGCAGGGTGAAGTGCCGCGCTATGCTTCGGGACTTCTTTCCTGACCGCAAAATGTAAATTTTTCTGCCGTTTTGCGCTTTGCCGACTGGATTTTTCCCTCGTTTATGGTACAATATAGACATTCATATCGAAACGGGAGAACGCCATGACAAAAGAACAGGCTCTGCGGCAGCTTGAAGAGCTGCGCAGACAAATCGAATATCACAACAAAAAATATTATACGGAGGACGCGCCGGAAATCAGCGACTACGAGTACGACATGCTGTACCGCAGGCTGGAAAACCTTGAGGCCGCGTTTCCGGAGCTGAAAAGTGCGGATTCACCGACAAACCGCGTCGGCGCCGCAGGGTACAACACGTTTGCCGAAGTTGTGCACACCGTGCCGATGGAAAGCCTGCACGATTCCTTCTCGGAGGAGGAGCTGCGGGATTTTGACCGCCGTGTACGCGCCGTGGTGGACGATCCGGTTTATGTGGTCGAGCCGAAATTTGACGGTCTGTCCGTCGCGCTCGAATATGTCAACGGCGTTTATACACGCGGCTCCACGCGCGGCGACGGCGTTACGGGCGAGGATGTCACGCTGAATATCGGCACCATCCGCTCTGTCCCCAAAACGCTCTCGGAGCCGCTGCCGTTTCTCGAGGTGCGCGGCGAGGTTTATATGTCCGACGAGAGCTTTGAAAAGCTCTGCGCCCGGCAGGAGCTGCTGGAGGAAAAGCCGTTCAAGAACCCGAGAAACGCCGCCGCCGGTTCCCTGCGGCAGAAGGACCCGAAGATCACGGCACAGCGTACGCTGGATATTTTTGTTTTCAATATTCAGGTCATCGAGGGTGAAACAATCCGGACGCATTACGACGCGCTCGGGCGTCTGCGTGAGCTGGGCTTTACGGTGTCACCCATTTACTGCCGGTCGGGCGATATTGAAACGGTAATCGGTAAGATCCGGAAAATCGGCGATCAGCGCGGCACATTTTCGTATCCGATTGACGGTGCGGTTGTCAAGGTGGATGATTTTGCTCAGCGTGAAACGCTCGGCAGTACGGCCAAATTCCCGCGCTGGGCGGAAGCCTA
>JBJEOO010000183.1:0-2213 GCA_051880755.1 Hominenteromicrobium sp. | reverse complement strand
CAGGATGCCGTACTCCGAGCGATACTCATAGAAGCAGTCCGGCTCATAGGTGCCGCCGCCCCACATGCGGAACATCGTGAAGTTTGCGGCCGCACCTTCGCTGACGAGCGTCTTATAGCTCTCGTCCGGTGTGCGCAGATAGATGGAATCGGTCGGCACCCAGTTGCCGCCCTTGCAGAAGATGCGCGTGCCGTTGACCTTGAAGAAGAAGTTCCGCGTCTGATCCGGCAGCTTTGAGAGATCAAGCTCAACGGTGCGGATGCCGATCTTCTTCGGCTTCGCCTCATTCGTGACGCCGCGCGCCGTGCAGCGGGCGGTGAAGGTATACAGATTCTGTTTGCCGTAGCCGTTCGGCCACCAGAGCTTCGCGTTCTTCAGCGTGACGCGTTCGGAAGCGTAATTGATGCCGCCGACGAGCAGCAGCTCCTGCCGCCCGGCATAGGCGGTCTCTCCGTCTATTTCGAGCGTGTATTCCAGCACGGTTTCCGCACTCTGAACCATATTGGTCTTTTCAATTTCAAAGTGGAACTCGATCTCCGCATCGTCGCCGTCCAGCTTCAGCGTATCAACACGCGACGCTGTCACCTTTGCGCCGGTGAAGCCTTCGATTTCGATGGAACGCCCGATGCCGCAGGTGGGAACCGGCTGGCACCAGTCCCAGCCGTAGGTAAACTGCGGCTTGCGGGTGTAAACGCGCTGGTCGCAGATGGCGTTGTTGCTCGCGCAGTAGTAAGCCACGCTGTCCTTCGGATAGTGCAGCTCCATACCGGAAGTCAGGCGAATGATCAGCTGATTCGTGCCCACCTGCAGGAACCGCTTGATATCCTCGGAAAACGGGCAGAAAGCATTCTCGTGATGGCCGACCGGCACACCGTTCAAAATAATATCCGCATTGAAATCGAGCATTTCGATATTCAGCCGGACAATGTCCTCATCGAGCAGATCCTGCGTCACCTCAAATTCCTTGATAAACCACCAGGAGAGGTCGCGGATCCAAAGGCTTTTCTTGGTATTCGTCTTGAGAAACGGCTCCTCAATAACGCCGCTGTTGACGAGCGCCGTGGTCACATCGCCCGGAACAACGGCCGGGATATAGCCTGTTTTGGACGGAAACGCGTTCGGCGATTTGTCTGCATAGACTGTGAAAGCGGTTTCAGGTTTTTCAAAAAATTTTGTTCTGGCCTCCGGCGGCAGATCCTCAAGGCTCAAAAAGCCCGGCAGCGTGGGGCGCACCGGCTCAGCGTCCAGCTTTCGCAGGACCTCGTTGAAGCGGTCCGCCGTAACATCCATAAATTCGCCGCGAAGCTTCCATTCGCCGGCGAGGGAAAGCTTATGCATAAACACAACTCCTTTGTTTTTATTGTAGGTGAAGGCGCCCAGGCGGCGCGTCCCCTTTTACCTGCATTCTAACGAAGCACACCGAAAAATGCAAGTCCTTCCTCCGATTTTGAATCTAGAAAAAAGCGCTGGATTTCTGTGAATTATAGACAATTATTGATAGAAGAGATATAACAAAATGGGGAAAGGCGCTTGTCCTTTCCCCATCTGCTATTCAGCTATACCGAATTTGCGAAGCAAATTACTCGCGCGCTGCGAGGTACGCTTCCATCTCAGCCTGAAGAGCTGCGTAGTCCTCGTTCGCTTCTGCCAGAACTTCCTCAAGGCCGAGGCTGTTCAGCGTAGCAACGTAGTTGTCCCAATCATCGATGGACTCTGTGCCAGCGATAACGCTCCACAGATAGCGATCCTTCTCGGTTTCGATGTCTGCACTGTACTCAGTCCAGGTCTCGAAGGATGCCGGGTCCTTCCACTCGACGAGGTGATCAGCAGCATAGCGGCTGTTCTCGCCGGACTTGTTGAACAGAGCGGTGGTCTCCGGAGTATTGGCGATGTTGCCTTCGTCCTTACGGTTGAAGAGGTTATCGAAGATCTTCAGGCCGATGTTCTGAGAAGTGTTCTCCTCGGAATCCGGGCCGATGATCGCGACATATGTGCCGTTCTCGTCATACTCATAGTGCTCGCCTTCGCGGCCGAAACGTCTCTCAACATAGTTCTCAAGAGAGCACATGTCGTCGTACGTTGCAAACAGTCTTTCCGGATCCTGAGCGGACTTGGTGATTGCAAAGTATGCCCAAGCTGCGGAGGTTGCCGGGTCTTCCTGCGGAATACCGTTCTCGCCTTTGCCGCACAGCTTCGCTCGGGTGAGGCGGGAG
>JBJEOO010000182.1:0-39654 GCA_051880755.1 Hominenteromicrobium sp. | reverse complement strand
AGCTTGCAAAGGAAATGATGGCAAAGGCCGAGGCGAAGGGCGTTCAGTTCCTGATCCCGATCGACAACGTCGTTGCAACCGAGTACAGCGCGGATTCCGAGTGGAAGATCGTCGATTCCGACGACATTCCGGACGGCTGGATGGGCCTTGACATCGGCCCGAAGACACGCGAGCTGTTCGCAAACGCGGTTGCGGGCGCGGGCACGGTTGTCTGGAACGGCCCGATGGGCGTTTCCGAGTGGGCAAACTTCGCAAACGGCACCATCGCAGTGGCGAAGGCTGTTGCGGAAAGCGACGCGATCTCCATCATCGGCGGCGGCGATTCCGCGGCTGCGGTTGAGAAGCTCGGCTTTGCAGATAAGATGACCCATATCTCCACGGGCGGCGGCGCTTCCCTGGAATTCCTCGAGGGTCTCGAGCTCCCCGGCATTGCCTGCCTCAACGAGAAATAATTCAGAAACACGGACGGGAGCGGGGTTTTCTCTGCTCCCGTATTGTTTGATAAACCAGTAACGAAAGGAATATGTACAATGAACAAGGCTGTCAGAAAGGCTGTTATCGCCGGCAACTGGAAAATGAACAAAACCCCCGCAGAGGCCACCGAGCTTCTCACCGCCATTGCGCCGCTCGTCAAGGACGCGGACTGCGACGTCGTCGCATGCGTTCCGTATGTTGACATTGCGGCAGCCATCGAGGCGGCAAAGGGCACCAATATCAAGATCGGCGCCGAGAACTGCCACTGGGCAAAGAGCGGCGCGTTCACCGGCGAAATTTCCGCCGAGATGCTGAAGGCCTGCGGCGTTGAGTATGTCATCACCGGCCACAGCGAGAGAAGAACGTACTTCGGCGATACGGACGTCACCGTTCAGAAGAGAACCAGAGCCGCGCTGGATGCCGGCCTCACCGTCATCGTCTGCGTGGGCGAATATCTCGAGCAGCGCGAGCAGGGCATCACGGCAGAGCTTGTCACCATGCAGACCAAGATCGCGCTCGGCGGCGTGACCGAGGAAGAGCTGAAGAGAATCATCATCGCCTATGAGCCGGTTTGGGCAATCGGCACGGGCAAGACGGCTACGGCCGAGCAGGCCAACGAGGTCTGCGCCGTCATCCGCGACGTCGTCAAGTCCCTCTACGGCGAGGCGGCTGCCGAAGGCATTACGATCCAGTACGGCGGATCCATGAACGCCGGCAACGCGGCAGAGCTGCTTGCACAGCCGGATGTCGACGGCGGTCTCATCGGCGGCGCTTCCCTGAAGCCCGCAGATTTCGCTGCGATCGTTGAAGCGGCCACCAAGGGCTGATTCTGCTTACAGGAAAGGAATAACACCGGATTATGAAAAAACCTGTTGTACTCATGATTATGGACGGTTTCGGCTTCTCCACGCCGGAAGGCAACGCGATTGCCGCCGCGAACAAGCCGAACCTGGATAAGCTGTTCTCCGAAAACCCGCTGACGCAGATCGGCGCATCCGGCATGGATGTCGGCCTGCCGGACGGCCAGATGGGCAACAGCGAGGTCGGCCACACGAATATCGGCGCCGGCCGCATCGTGTATCAGGAGCTGACCCGCATCACGAAGGCGGTGCAGGACGGCACCTTCTTCCAGAACGAAGCGCTTGTCCACGCGATGAGCGAAGCCAAGGCGAACGACAAGGCGCTGCACCTGATCGGTCTGCTCTCCGACGGCGGCGTACACAGCCACAATACGCATCTCTACGGCCTGCTTGAGATGGCGAAGAAGATGGGCCTGACGAAGGTTTATGTTCACGCGCTGCTCGACGGCCGTGACGTTCCCCCCTCCTCCGGCAAAGACTATGTCGCACAGCTCATGGAGAAGATGAAGGAAATCGGCGTGGGCAAGGTTGCAACCGTCATGGGCCGCTACTACGCGATGGACCGCGACAACCGCTGGGAGCGCGTGGAAAAAGCTTACAATGCGATGGTCTGCCGCGAGGGTACGGAGTTCGAGTGCCCGGTCTGCGCGGTGGCGAAGTCCTATGAGGACGGTGTGACGGATGAATTCGTCGTGCCGTGCACCGTCAAGGGCGCAGAGCCGATCTCTTCCGGCGATTCCGTCGTTTTCTTCAACTTCCGCCCCGACCGCGCGCGTGAGATCACCCGCACGTTTGTTGATCCGGATTTCACCGGCTTTGAGCGCCGCCACGGCTTCTTCCCGCTCAACTACGTCTGCATGACGCAGTATGACGCGACGATGCCGAACGTCGAGATTGCGTTCAAGCCGCAGTCTCTCAAAAACACGCTCGGCGAGTATGTTTCCGACAAGGGCATGAGCCAGCTTCGCATCGCGGAAACCGAGAAGTACGCGCATGTCACGTTCTTCTTCAACGGCGGCGTCGAGAAGCAGTACCCGGGCGAGGACCGCATCCTCGTCAACTCCCCGAAGGTCGCGACCTACGACCTCCAGCCGGAAATGAGCGCCTATGAGGTCACGGATAAGATGGTCGAGGCCGTTAAGTCCGGCAAGTATGACATGATGATTCTGAACTTCGCGAACTGCGACATGGTCGGTCACACCGGCGTGTTCGACGCGGCGAAGGCTGCCGTTGAGGCGGTCGATACCTGCGTCGGTCGTGTCGCGGCGGCGGTCGCGGAAATGGGCGGCGTGCTGCTCATCACGGCAGACCACGGCAACGCGGACAAGATGATCGATACGGACGGTGAGCCGTTCACGGCGCACACCACGAATCCGGTTCCGTTCTGCGTCGTCGGCTATCCGTGCACGCTCCGCGAAGGCGGCGTGCTGGCGGACATCGCGCCGACCATGCTGAAGATCATGGGTCTCGAGCAGCCGGAGGAAATGACCGGCAAGAGCATTATCCTGTAAATCAAAACAAACATTGATGAATGGGAATTGCGGCTCTTAAAAGCTGAAAAACCGCGGAAGCATCTAATGCTTTCCGCGGTTTTTTGTATCCTCTGTACAATTGTGCTGCGTTTGAAACTGTGTTATACTGTAAAAAAGCTCCTATGAAAGGATGAAAGCTATGTATCCACACCATGAAGAATCTCTGAAGAACATGATCGAATATTTCAGCGGGCGCGACGAGATCATCGCGCTGGTGTTCGGCGGCAGCGTCGCAAAGGGATGCGAACGCCCGGACAGTGACCTCGACGCCATGGTCGTTGTAACCGACGACTATTACGCCGAGCGCGAAAAGGCCAACAGCGTGACCGAGACGATTTCCGGCTACTGCACCTACGAGGGCGGCTATTTCGACATCAAATACATGACGAAGTCGTTCATCGAGGCGGCGGCCGATCACGCCAGCGAGCCGACGCGCAATTCGTTCATCGGCTCCCGCGTGCTTTTTGCGAAGGACCCGGAGATTCCGGACATCATCGCCCGCATTCCGGTTTTCCAGAAGCAGGAGCGCGCCGACAAGGAGCTTTCGTTTATGTCGAACCTCTGGCTCAACTACTTCTATTTCTGGAAAGCGTGCAAGCCCGAGGGCTACATGCGCGCGCACGCGGCCAATCAGATCGTATACAGCATCTACCGCATGATCCTGCAGGAAAACGAAATTCTTTTCCCCTGCCACCGCCGTCTGGAGGAATTCGTCGGAAAAGCCCCGAACAAGCCGGAGCATATCGTTGAGCTGTGCCAGGCGCTCTGCCGCGAACAGACCGACGAAGCGTGCGACGCGGCCTTCGGCGCCTTTGCGCACTGGACAAGCTTTGACCTGCGCACTGACCCGAGCATCATTCTCTCCCGCTTCTCCCTCGATTATGAGCAGTGGTGGAACGTTCCCCGCCCGCATGTGGATGAATACTAAGTCATGACTGAACTGCACAAGCTGTACAGGCCGCACACGGCGCATCCCTTCGAGCACACGGCGTCCTACTGCGAAGCGGCACCCTGTGATGCGCTCGCGCCGTATGTGCGCTGCTTCTGGGGAACGCTGCACCCGGTTCCGGAGCGTGACCGCCCGGGCGGCACCGTTGTCACACCGGACACCTGCGCGGATATCATCTTCACCGTAAATCACACGGCCGGTACGGTTTCGTGCGCCTTCTGCGGCGTCAGTGATACGGCAGGCGCTGCACACAGCTTTACCGCCGCTCCGCACCTGTGCTCCCAGTTCGGCATCCGGTTTTACGCGTGGACGGCGGCTGCGTTTTCGGAAGATACGCTTGCAGGCACAAAAAACCGGAGCTTTGATGCCCGCTGTCACTTTTCCGCGCTCTGCAAACAGCTTGGGCCGCAGCTTCTGTCGGTGCAGACGCTGCACGCGCGTATCCGGCTTGCGGAGGATTTCCTGCTGCGCCGTTTGTGCCCCGAACGCTGCTCCCCAATCGTGCTGAATGCCGTGTACGAAATGCTGCGCCTGCGCGGCAATCTGCAGACCGCAGACATTTCCCGCAGGCTGCATGTCAGCACGCGCCAGCTTGAACGCCGGTTCTCTGAAGAGACCGGCCTTTCGCCGAAGCAGCTTTCGGTGCTCGTGCGCTATCAGTATCTTTGGGACGGCGTTCTGAACCGCCGCTTTTCAAGCCTTGCGGACGCCGCATATCAGCTCGGCTATGCGGATCAGGCGCACCTCTCGCATGAATTCAGACGCTTCCACGCGATGACCTTGCGCGAGGCCGTGCAGTACGCCGAAAAAGATGTCGCATTTTTACAAGACAATTCCGTGCGCTCCCTGTAAAATAAAGAAAAACGCGGTTTACCCGCAGGGAGGAAAAACAATGACATCGGCTATCAGCATCTGCGGCGCGGACTGCTCGGTCTGCGCCTGCTTCGGCACCCTTTGCAAAGGCTGCAATTTCCATAAAGGGCGCGTTTTCCACGCGCCGGAGGGCAAAGCCTGCCCCATTTACGCCTGCGCGGACGAGGAGCACGGCTACAAAAGCTGCGCACAATGCGCCAGCCGCCCGTGCGCTGTCTGGCGGAATACGCGCGATCCCAATCTCAGCGACGCGGAATTTGAAAAAACGATTCAGGACCGGCTTCTGAATCTGCGCGCGGTTTCCAACGCGCGCTTCCAATGCACGCTCTTCGCCGTGCAGGACGTGGAACGCTCCAGGAAATTCTACGGCGAGCTGTTCAACCAGCACGTCGTGCTCGATTTGGGCGCAAACGTCACGTTTTCCGGCGGCTTCGCGATCCAGCAGGGTTTTTCGTGGCTGACCGGCATCCCCGAAAACGAGATTCGCGCAAAATCAAACAACGCTGAGCTGTACTTTGAGGTACAGGATTTTGATGCGTTTCTCGCGCTTTTGGCGTCACACCCGGAGGTACAGCTTCTGCACCCGCCCAAAACGCACGAATGGAAGCAGCGCGTCGTGCGGCTCTACGACCCGGACTTTCACCTGATTGAGGTCGGCGAATCAATGGCGGTTATCGCCCGCCGGCTGCTGAACGAGGGGCTTTCCGTCGAGGAAACCGCCGCGCAGATTCAGCACCCGGCCGCCTTTGTGCAGGCCGCAGCGGAAAACAAGATATAAAAATTGGCCGGCACGCTGTTTTCACGCGGCGTGCCGGCCGTTTTCCGTCTGCTTATCGGATAAAGTTTGTGAAGATATGCGGCTCCTTTTCGGGCAGGCCATACTTTTCTTTGCCGAGCGCGATGCTCTTCATGAGGAAGCTCATGTTCTTCGCGAGCGTGCGCATCGTCTGCAGGCCTTCGCCGTCCTCCTCCGCCTGTCCGGGCGCGCCGCCGTGGATGCTGTTCCAGTACTGGCTGGACGCCACCGGCATACCGGAAATCGTGAAAAACTTATTCAGCTCGTCAAAGGTGGAGGAAAGACCGCCGCGGCGGGCCGCAACGACGCTCGCGCCGACCTTCATCGTCTTATCGAACATGGTGCTGTAGAACAGGCGCGTGACAAACGCGACGAGCGTGGCGTTTGCCGAGGCAAAATAGACCGGGCTGCCGAGCACAAGGCCGTCCGCTTCCTCGAACTTTGCCGCTGTCTCGTTGACAAGGTCATTGAACACGCACTTGCCCGTCTGCTTGCATTTGCGGCAGCCGATGCAGCCGCGGATATCCTTATTGCCGACATGCACAATTTCCGTCTCAATGCCTTCCGCCGCAAAGACCTTCTCCATCTCATGCAGCGCAATCGCCGTGTTGCCCTTTGCGTTCGGACTTCCGTTAATGAGTAAAACCTTCATGCTGTTCATCCTTTCCGAAATTTCTGATTCCATTGTACTCCTAAATCGGCCGCAGTACAAGCCTTTTGCCGCACTTCCGCGCGGCTCAGTACACCAAAGCCGTAAAGGTAAACGAGACCAGTCTGCAGCCGCCGTTTTCGCAGTTGTAAACCTCCGTCACCGCGAAATGATGGGTCGTTTCCTTCCCGCTGAGCAGCAGACTGTAGTTGCAGTCTGTAAGGACAACGGCTGTGCTGCCGAAAACATCGGCTGTCTGGCTGTTGAAAATCAATTCCGTGGGCTGGAATGCGCCGCTGGTATAGAATTCGATTTCCTGATCCAGCTTGCAGGTGATGCCGATGTGCACGAAATTACAGTTTGCGTCGGCAATTTCACGCATACTGGCTTCGTCCGCGTGCTCCATAGCCTTCCAGAACCTGCGGGAAGTCTCCAAAATCTTTTCTTTCATGACGCTCACTCCTCTTGTTTTCTCATTCCATTGACCGGATCGGCGGGATTTACTGGATCCTCTGCCTGAAAAGCGCCGGAATCAGCGGCAGGATTCACCGCACCGCCGGCGCAGGAAAGCCGCTGTTTATTGCTCTGCGGATGAACCGACGCTGCGGATCATGTCAATGACGCTGGAGGAATCCTGACCGCCGCGTCCGGAAAGCTGCGCCGCGCGGTAAAACTGAATGCCGGTGTTCAGCGTAAAATTCGGAATACCGCAGTCCTGACAAAGCTGACGCGCCAGCTCCAGATCCTTCAGAACAAGATCCACCGTAAAGCTGGGTGAAAAATCGCCGGTCTTAACCTTGTTCATCTTGGCGCCCAGAATCATGTTGCTGCCGGAGCTGCTCATCACAACCTCGTAAAAGGTTTCAACCGGAATGCCGAGCTGATCCGCCATCAGCAGCGCTTCGCCGTTGATCACCTGCGCCGTAAAGGACATATAGTTGTTGATGACCTTGATCGCCGAGCCGCCGCCGCGTTTACCGATGTAGTGGAACTTGCTGCCGACCGTTTCGAGATATGGAAGCAGCCCCAGCCCGTCAACCTCCGCTTCAGACGCGCCGATCATCAGGGAAAGCGTGCCTTTTGCGGCGCCCGCACCGCCTCCGCTGACCGGAATATCGAGGTAAGTGACGGATTTCTCCGCCGCCGCTTCGGCCATCTTCACGCTGGTGGAGGGAGCAACCGTGCTGAAATCGACGATGATCTGCCCCGGGCGGCTGTTTGCGAGCAAGCCGTTTTCCCCGGCGACAATCGCTTCAACCTCCTTCGGCCCGGGCAGGCAGAGGAAGATCACATCCGCAAGCTGTGCCGTTTCGGCCGGACTGTGTGCAATCCGTGCGTCCTTCTGCTCAAGCTCCCGGCACTTTGTCTGGCTGCGGTTAAAGACCACCAGATTGCCGAATTTCGCCTGCATATTCTCCGCCATCGGCCCGCCCATGTGGCCGAGGCCGATAAAGCCAATGGTTCTTTCCATTCTGTACGCCTCCCGTCAGTTATTCAATGTGATATTCAGATACTTCTCTTCCTGCTGTTCGAGATTCAGGTGATAGTAGCGCGTGCCGGTATCGAGCAGCGCGATCTGTGCCATCTCCGCGTCCGTCAGCTCAAAATCGAAGATATCGAGATTCTCCTGCAGGTGTACGGGATTCTTGGACTTCGGCAGCGGGATCTGGTCCATCTGCATGTGCCACCGCAGGATGATCTGCGTATTCGTCTTGTTGTATTTCTGCCCGAGCTGCGTGAAAATTTCCTCGTTCATCAGCTTCGGGTCGCCGTGGCCGAGCGGGAACCAGCACTCCAGCTTTGTGCCGTACGGCGCGATGCGCTGCTTCAAAGCGCTCTGTGTGTAATACGGGTGGCATTCCACCTGCAGCACCGCCGGATAAATCTTTGCCGCGCCCAGAAGTTCCTCCAGGCGGCCGGATTCAAAATTGCTCAGACCGATGCTCCGGATCTTGCCCGCTTCCACGGCCTTTTCCAGCGCCTTCCATGCGCCGAGATAATCGCCGACCTGCTGGTGCAGCAGCACAAGGTCAATGTATTCAAGCCCGAGACGCTCCAGCATACGGTCAATCGCCGCGCCGGTGATTTCCTCGCCGTATTCGTTCGGCCAAAGCTTGCTTGTCACCCAGATTTCTTCGCGCGGAATGCCGCTTTCGCGCACCGCCTGTCCCACGCCGCGCTCGTTGTAGTAGTGATGCGCGGTATCAATGTGGCGGTAGCCAATCTCCAGCGCCTTCAGGCACACTGCCTTCGCTTCTGCATCCTCCGGAATCTGGAACACGCCGAGTCCGAGCTGCGGAATTCTGCATCCGTTGTTGAGCTGCACATAATTCTGATTCATCATAACCTCCAAGATAATTCGTAAATTCACCCTTGCAATTGCGCGCGCTTTCGTTTACAATGTCATTGTACAACCCTGTAGTTACTACAAGGCAAGCGGAATTTTCAAGTTTTTCAAAAATTTTTTTGGAGGCATACCATGTATACAATGAAGGACGTCTGTAAGGAAATCGGCATCTCCTACGAAACCCTGCGTTTTTACTGCAACGAGGGTTTGGTTCCGAATGTCAAGCGTGAGAAAAACAATTACCGGCTGTTTGACGAACGGGATGTCAATTGGCTCCGCGGGCTGATGTGCCTCAAAAAATGCGGTATGAGTCTCAAGGACATGAAATCCTATATGAATCTCTGCCTTGAGGGCAAAAAGACGATTCCGGAGCGCAAAAAGCTGCTTGAGGTGCAGCGCGGGTATCTGCTCGAGCGCATACAGGAAATCCAGAGCAACATCGATTTCATCGATAACAAACAGACCTATTTCGACGGCGTGCTGGACGGTAGAATCCCTTACGCCAGCAACCTGATTGATGTGGATAACGAATCGGCATAAAGGAGAGGCTCCCGTATCCGGCATATCCGCAAAGAATGAATCCTCCGTATGATCGAGCCATACGGAGGATTTTTCTCTCTGTTTCCAAAGTTTTCATCGCGGAAAACTGGGATTTATTCTTCCGGCGCATATAAAGGATTCGCTTACTGAATATTCCGGAATGGTTTATTCGCGTGGCGGGCACTTTCGCGTTCGTTCCAGTCCTCCATGGTTTCGCGCATCAGCGCGTTTGCACGGTCAACCTCCATTTTAAGCTCATTTGCCGACATGCGCTGTGCGCCGTGGCCGAGCACGATCATCTGCTCGGCGCCGTCGGACGTCGCAACACGGACACGGTGGCGCTTCGCGATTTCATACGTCGCGCGTTCGATATAAGTATCTGCCGTCTCCGCCTGCTTGGTAAAAACAACCTTGATGTTATGGTACGCGATCACATCCTCGGTGTCGCGCGGAACGCGGTAGGCGTCGAACACAAGGATGCAGATGCTCCGTGTAAAGCTCTGATAATTGCAGAGCTGATCCATCAGAAGCTGGCGCGCCGTATCAATGTCCTTTTCGGCGAGCTTTTTGAGATCCTCCCACGCGTAAAGCACATTGTAGCCATCAATCAGAAGATATTCGGGGTCAAGCGTGCGGTCAGGCACCGGCCAGAGCGTCTTATTCTCCATCGCTTCCGCCTGCACCGCCTTCTGCGGACGGAAATCCCGCCGCTTGATCGGCCCGTAGGTACGCTCAAAAATGGCCTGCAGCTCGCTGTCAAACGCGGCGGCCGGGCGCGAAGCAGCGCGGGAAACGGACTGCTCCGGCGCTGCCGGTTCTTCGGCCTTCGGCGGCTGCCAGCCGCTTTCCAGATGCATATACGATGCGGCGTCCTGCCAGCGGACGACAAAGCCCGAGCCATGTGAACAGAACACGGAATCTCCGGTATTCTCCGTATCGCGCTCGGCGTCATACCCGATGGCCGCGATAACCGCTTCGGCATTGTGACACGGTCGGTAGCCTTTCGGCATGCAGAGCAGACTGCCCGCGCCGCGCGTATAGGCCGCAACCTCCAGCGGATAGCCGCGCAGCTCGGAAACCGGCGCGCTGCCGGTAATCACGGCGTTTCCGCCTTCCGTTGCCGGCGGCGCAAACTCCGCAAAAAGGCGCTGCAGATCGGCAATCGCGCGGCCGACCTGCGCGCTCGGTACCTCAAGCCGGAAATCATACCACGGCTCGAGCAAAACGCTTTCGGCGTTCAGCAGGCCATGCCGCACCGCGCGGTACGTCGCCTGCCGGAAGTCGCCGCCTTCGGTATGCTTCAGATGCGCGCGTCCGATGAGCAGCGTGATTTTCATATCGGTAATCGGAGAACCGGTGAGCACGCCGGGAAAGGTACGCTCCTCAAGATGCGTCAGAATCAGCCGCTGCCAGCTGCGGTCCAGCACATCCTCACTGCATGCGGAAGCAAACCGAAGTCCGCTGCCCGGCTCTCCGGGTTCAAGCAGCAGATGCACCTCGGCGTAATGCCGAAGCGGCTCAAAATGCCCCATTCCCTCAACCGGCGCCTGAATCGTTTCCCGATAGACAATATTGCCCGGCCCGAACGTGACCGCCATGCAGAACCGGTCCTGCAGCAGTCTTTGCAGCACCTCAAGCTGCACCTCGCCCATCAGCTGCACATGAATCTCACGAAGCTGCTCGTTCCAGACCACATGGAGCTGCGGATCCTCCTCCTCGAGAAGCCGGAGCTTCTGCACCGCCGTGTGCGGCTCCATCCCTTCGGGCAGAATAACCTGATAGGTCAGAAAGCTTTCCAGTGCCGGGGCAGGCGTATCCTGCTCCGCGCCGAGTCCCTCACCGGGATATGTGTGCGTCAGGCCCGTTACCGCGCACACGCCGCCCGCGGGGATCTCCTCCGCCAGGCGGAATTTGCTGCCTGAATAGACGCGGAGCTGATCGGCCTTTTCGGCCCACGCTTTTTCGCCGGCCCCGCCGCGCAGAACGGTTTTGACCGGCAGACTGCCGCCTGTAACCTTTAAATAGGTAAGCCGCGCGCCCTGCGCGTCATGCGCAATTTTATAAACCTTTGCGCCGAATGCCTCCGGGTATTCCGGCGGGCGGGCATATCGTTCCAGCCCCCTCAAAAGCGAATCCACACCCTCCAGCTTCAGCGCTGAGCCGAAATAGCACGGAAAAAGCCGCCGCTGCGCAATCAGCGCCTGTATGCGCGCCTGCGGCACCGTGCCGGTATCCAGATATTCACTCAGCAGCACTTCATCGCACATGGCGACGTTTTCCGCAAAGTCGTCATTTTCCGCGGAAAAATCGATGCATCCGCCGCTGAGCTGCTTTTGCAGAGACGCAAGCAGCGCGGAGCGGTCCGCGCCTTCAAGATCCATCTTATTGATAAAAAGGAAGGTCGGCACCCGGTAGCGATCGAGCAGCTTCCAAAGCGTGCGCGTGTGGCTCTGCACGCCGTCCGTGCCGCTGATGACGAGCACCGCGCAGTCGAGCACCTGCAGCGTTCGCTCCATTTCGCTCGAAAAATCCACATGCCCCGGCGTGTCCAGCAGCGTAAGCTCCACGGAATCGAGCGGCAGCACCGCCTGCTTGGAGAAAATCGTGATGCCGCGCTCCCGCTCCAGCACATCGGTATCGAGAAACGCGTTTCCGTGATCCACCCGTCCGAGCTTTCTGAGCTGCCCGCCCGTAAAGAGCATCGCCTCCGAAAGCGTCGTTTTCCCCGCATCCACATGCGCCAGCAGACCCGTACAGCATGGCGTTTTTTTCCGCTGTCCGCTCACAGAAAAACTCCCTTCCCATGCATAATTACAAGTATTATACCATGCGCGGACGCTTCCGTCGATAGAAATCCCCTGTTTTTCCGAAAAATATCGTTTCACTTCCCCACAACAAACGTAAATCCGCTAAATTACAGGGATCGACCATACGCCTGAGAATATCTCGCGAAATGTCTTGAAAATCCACGCGGGATTTGCTATACTGGTAACGGATTTTTCAACGGGCATCTCGGTTTTCGCCCGTTTTTATTATTTCAGGGATAGTGTTTGAGGAATACGAAAGGGGAACAAAATTCATGAAAAAAATCGGATTTGACAGTCAGAAGTACATCCGGCTGCAATCGGAACGCATTCGGGAGCGCATCAAGCAGTTCGGCGGCAAGCTTTATCTGGAATTCGGCGGCAAGCTGTTCGACGATTACCACGCCTCGCGCGTGCTGCCGGGCTTCGAGCCGGACAACAAGATCAAAATGCTGCTTGAGCTGAAGGATCAGGCGGAAATTGTCATCGCAATCAACGCCAACGATATCGAAAAAAACAAGCGCCGCGGCGACCTCGGCATCACATATGACACCGACGTGATTCGTCTCATCGATATTTTCCGCGGCTTCGGCCTGTATGTGGGCAGCATCGCGCTGACGCAGTTTTCGGGCCAGCCCTCCGCCACCATTTTCGAGCAGCGTATGACGGCCCTGGGTCTCAAGGTATACCGCCATTACAGCATCCCGGATTATCCGTCCGACGTCAAGCTGATTGTCAGCGACGAGGGCTACGGCCGCAACGATTATATTGAAACAACGCGCTCGCTCGTCGTGGTCACGGCGCCCGGCCCGGGCAGCGGAAAGATGGCAACCTGCCTTTCCCAGCTTTACCACGAGCACAAGCGCGGCATCAAGGCGGGCTATGCCAAATTTGAAACATTCCCGATCTGGAACCTGCCGCTGAAGCACCCGGTCAATCTCGCGTATGAGGCCGCAACCGCCGACCTGAACGACGTGAACATGATCGACCCGTTCCATCTGGAGGCCTACGGCCAGACAACCGTGAATTATAACCGCGATGTGGAGATCTTCCCCGTTCTGCGCGCTATTTTCGAGCGCATCTACGGCGAGTGCCCGTACAAAAGCCCGACGGATATGGGCGTCAACATGGCCGGCCTTTCGATTGTCGATGATGAAGCCTGCCGTGAAGCCTCCAAGCAGGAGATCATCCGCCGCTATTTCAAAGCGGCCTGCCTTGTGCGGCAAGGGCTCAGCAATGACGCCGAGATGCAGAAGATTGAAATACTGATGCGCACGCTCGGCATTGAGCCGGAGAACCGCGCGGTCGTTCCCGCGGCGCTGGAGGTGGCAGAGCGCACCGGCGAGCCGGCCGCAGCCATCGAGCTGCCCGACGGCACCGTTGTAACCGGGCGCACCTCCTCCCTGTTCGGCGCTTCTTCCGCCGCAATGCTGAACGCGCTGAAAGCGCTGGCCGGAATTCCGGACGAGGTCAAGCTGATTTCGCCCACAGTCATCGGGCCGATCCAGACGCTCAAGATCGATTACATGCAGAGCCGGAACCCGCGCCTGCATACCGACGAAATGCTTGTCGCGCTGGCCATCTCCGCCGCGACAGATGAAAACGCCATGCGCGCGATGCAGAAGCTCGACGCGCTGAACGGTTGCGACGTCCATTCCTCGGTCATTCTCTCCACCGTCGACGACAGTGTGTTCAAGCGGCTCGGCATGAACGTCACCTGTGAAGCGACGTACGAGAACAATAACCTGTACCACAAATAAACCCATTGGACCGGGCGGCGCGCCGAACCGCAGACACTTTATCAGCGAAGCATGCGTGTGTATATTTGGCGCCCGTACAATTCAGATGCTGCGGTATGTCCGGATTCTGCAAACCCGTACCGCTAAATCTTCAAAACGGCATGAAAATATCAAGAACCGTGTGGGTTTCCACACGGTTCTTTTGTTTACAGGATAAAATAATTGCCGGTGATAATCTGTTCAATCAGCTTGGAGATTTTCTGCCCGTCCCCGAAATCATTGCGGCGGACGGCCAGTACGGTCACATTCATCAGTGCGCCCGCCATAAACGCGATCGCATAATCCTTATCCTCCCGTTCGGTCGTATGAAAAAGCGAATCGAGCTGCGCGAGATAGCTCTCCGTTTTCTCCTTGGCAATGGTATCCAGGCGATTGTCCACAATCAGCTTGATCATCTCTTTCTGCTCGACCAGACAGGCGACAATGGAGTTGCAGAGAGAGCGGATGGTGCAGGTCTGCTTCTCCCGCAGGAACCGGTCGCGGTAATCCTGAAAAAGCCGGTCCAGATGCAGGCCGATCACCTCCTCCTTGCCTTCAAAGAGCGTGTAGAAGGTCTGTCTGGAAACCATGGCGCGTTCACAGATCGATTTGATCGTAATCCTTGAAAACGGCACTTCATGCATCAAAGAGATCAAAGCCTTTATAATCATATTCTGAGACTGCAGAGCCGTTGGATTGGAGCCTTGATACATGGACATTTTCCTCCTTTTGTCCAAGTTTCAGCAATAAACTTGACATTTGTCAATGTAGTAATTATAATGTAAAAGAGGGAATTTGTCAAGAACATCATACGCGGTGCAGCAAAGAGGACAAAATGTTGAAGCGGGATATTTTTTACATTGCAATCGGTTATCTGCTGGGCAGTATTCTGTTTGCCCGGCTCGGCAGTCTGCTGTTCAAGCGGCGGGACGTGACGCAGGAGGGCAGCGACCGCAATCCCGGCACCATGAATGCCTTTTTATACGGCGGTTTCTGGTGCGGTGTTTTCGCGCTCTGCGGCGACCTGCTCAAGGGCTTTCTCCCTGTATTCCTGTATCAGGCCGGTCAGCCGAAGCCGATTCCTTCTCTGGCGCTCGCCTTGGTGATGACGGCGCCGGTTCTCGGCCACATCTGCCCGGTTTATGCGCCGATGAGCGGCGGCAAGGGGATTGCCGTCACCTTCGGCTGCCTGCTTGGTCTGCTGCCGGACCCGCTGCCGCTGGCTGTTCTTGCCGGCGCCTTTCTGTTCTTCTCTCTGATCATCCGTATCAGCCCGCATTTCTACCGGACGCTTGCAACCTACTTTATCTCTGCTGTTCTGATGGCTTTTCTGATTCCGAACCGCTATGTTGTTCTGGGCTTTTTGCTCATCGCCGTACTGGTCACGGTTAAACTGCTTTTGAGCACGGAAGAAAAGGAGCGCTTTGAGGTGAAATTCGCATGGAAGCATTGATTCTGTCCTGCGGTACAGGCGGCGGACACAACACGGCGGCCGAAGCCGTCGCCGAAGCTCTGGCCGATCGCGGCCACTCGGTCACACGGCTGGATCCGTATGCGCTCGTCAGTGACGCGCTCGCGGAAAAAGTCGGCCGCGCTTACATCGGTCTGGTTCAGAAAAGCCCGCGTCTGTTCGGCGCCGTGTACAGCATCGGCAACGCCTATCGCCGGCTGCCCATCCATTCGCCCGTTTACCAGATCAACGGCAAAATGGTGCCGTATATGCAGCGTTATCTGGCGGAGCATCATTTTGATGCCGTTGTTTCAACGCATGTGTTTCCCGCTGAAATCCTGACGCATATGAAGCACGGCGGGCTGGAAATTCCCAGAAATATTTTCGTTGCCACCGATTAAACCTGTATTCCGTTTACCGAAGAAGCGGAATGCGATTTTTATATTACGCCTGCCCCGCAGCTCAACGCGGAATTCACCGCGCGCGGCATTCCGGAGGAAAAGCTCCGTGCGTACGGCATTCCCGTCCGCAAAGCTTTCCGAAACGGCCGCTCAAAAGACGAAGCCAGACGACACCTGCGTCTGGACCCGGAGGGCATCTATCTGCTGCTTTCCGGCGGAAGCATCGGCGCAGGCGGACTGCGCACCGCAATTGAAACGCTTCTGCCCTATCTCGCGCAGCAGAAAAAAAGCCGTCTGATTGTCCTGTGCGGAAACAACGCGCCGCTCTTCCGGCAGCTCAGCAGTCAGTACGCCGGGAATACACAGCTTCAGCTTCTGGAGAGCACCCCGGAAATGGCCGCTTACCTTCAGGCCTGCGACATCTTCATTTCAAAGCCTGGCGGGCTTTCCTCCACCGAAAGCGCTGCGGTCGGCGTTCCGCTGATTCATATCACGCCGATTCCCGGCTGTGAATCCTGCAACGCCGCTTTCTTTGCGGCAAACGGCATGTCGGTTCGGGTGGACCGCCCGGAAACCGGCCTGCTTTCCGCCGTCCGGCAGCTGCAGGACTTTGATTTCGTCCGCAGCATGCGGGAAAAGCAGGCTGCGATCATCAATCCGCATGCCGCCGATGATATTTGCGTACTCCTTGAAACTTTTGTATAGATGCTGGTTACCAAAAGGAAACCGCCTGTCCACACCTTCCGGGACAGGCGGTTTCCTTTTGCAAAAAAACGGGCCGCTGCGAAACCCAGTCCGCAGCGGCCCAACACTACACCTTAAAAATATCAGAATCTGTCGCGCTTGATGTATGTGGTATGGAGGATCTCATGTGCCTTGTGGCAGCCTGCAGGTCCGCCCATCCACTCGTAGCACTCGTGAACAACGGGGTTGAGATGGCTCTTTCTGAGCGACTTGGCCTCGTCCTCATCGTAGAGCGCCTTCGCGCGCAGCGCCTTGATGTCCGTGAAGCTGCGGACAGAAGACGGCTGAATCGGCTGGCCGCCGCCGTTGACGCAGCCGCCGGGGCAGCACATAACCTCAACAATGTGATAATCGGCCTCGCCCTTTTCGATCTTCGCGAGCAGCTCGTTTGCATTGTTCAGACCGCTGACAACCGCAACCTTGACATCCATGCCGGCAACCTTATAGACGGCTTCCTTGAAGCCCTGTGTGCCGCGGATCTCTTTGTACTCGACATTCGCATGGTCGGTGCCTTCAAGAATATCGGCCGCCGTACGGAGCGCAGCCTCAAGCACGCCGCCCGTTGCGCCGAAGATCGTCGCAGCGCCGGTGGAGACGCCCATCGCCGGGTCGAAGTCCTCTTCCGGCAGTCTCGCAAAGTTGAGCTGCGCCATCTTGATCATACGGGCAAGCTCGCGGGTGGAGATGGAAATATCAACGTCCGGCAGGCCGGCCGCCGCTTCATCGTTGCGCATGATCTCGAATTTCTTCGCGACGCACGGCATGACGGAAACGGAAACAATCTTCGACGGATCGATGCCCTCTTTCTCGGCGTACCAGGTCTTGATGAGCGCGCCGGCCATCTGCTGCGGAGACTTGCAGGAGGAGAGGTTCTCGGTGAGGTTCGGATAATAATGCTCGCAGAACTTGACCCATCCGGGCGAGCAGGAGGTGATGATCGGCAGCTTGCCGCCGTTCTTCACGCGGTCGATAAACTCGGTGGCCTCTTCCATGATGGTCATGTCAGCGCCGAAGTCCGTATCAAACACCTTGTCAAAGCCGAGACGGCGCAGCGCGGCAACCATCTTGCCCTCGACATTCGTGCCGATCGGCATGCCGAATTCTTCGCCGAGCGCGGCACGGACGGCCGGAGCGGTCTGCACAATCACGATCTTGTCCGGATCGTTGATCGCGTCGATGACGTCCTGCGTGCAGTCCTTCTCGGTGAGCGCGCCTGTCGGGCAGGCGTTGATGCACTGGCCGCAGGAAACGCAGGCTACATGGCTGAGCGGCTGCTCAAAGGCACAGCCGATCTCGGTATCAAAGCCGCGGTTGTTCGCGCCGATAACGGCGACATGCTGCTGCTGGCAGGCAGCAACGCAGCGGCGGCAGAGGATGCACTTCGCGTTGTCGCGCTCGAGATGCAGCGTGGAATGATCCTTCTTGCCTGCGGGCACGGCGCCCTCAAAGCGGTTTTCGGTATCAATGCCCATGTCGTTGCAGAGCTTCTGCAGCTCGCAGGTGCCGCTTCTCTTGCAGGAGAGGCACTTCTTGTCATGGACGGAGAGCAGCAGCTCCAGCGTCATCTTTCTGGACTTCTGCACCTTGGGCGTATTGGTAAAGACCTCCATGCCCTCGTTTACCGGATCTACACATGCGGCGACGAGCGACCTCGCGCCCTTGACCTCGACCATGCACATACGGCATGCGCCGATCTGGTTGATGTCCTTCAAGAAGCAAAGGGTAGGAATGTCGATTCCGGCTTCTCTAGCGGCTTCGAGGATCGTACTGCCGGCAGCGACCTCGTAGGACATGCCGTTGATCTTAATGTTTACCATATCCATGTCTTACACACTCCTTCCTTATTTCTTCTCAATCGCATTGAACTTGCACTTCTCACGGCAGACACCGCACTTGATGCACTTCTGCGTATCGATGGTATGCGGCTGACGGACATTGCCGGAAATCGCGCCGACCGGGCAGTTGCGTGCGCAGAGCGTGCAGCCCTTGCACTTGTCCGGATCAATGACGTAATTGGTGAGCGCCTTACATGCGCCTGCCGGGCAGCGGTGCTCGGTAACGTGTGCAATGTACTCGTCGCGGTAATATTTGAGTGTGGAGAGAACCGGGTTCGGCGCTGTCTGGCCGAGACCGCACAGAGAATTCTCCTTGATGTAGTAGCAGAGCTCTTCGAGCTTGTCGATGTCCTCAAGCGTTCCCTTGCCGCTCGTGATCTTATTGAGGATCTCAAGCAGTCTCTTGGTGCCGACACGGCACGGTGTGCACTTGCCGCAGGATTCGTCAACAGTGAACTCGAGGAAGAACTTCGCGATATCAACCATACAGGTTGTCTCGTCCATGACGATCAGGCCGCCGGAGCCCATCATGGAGCCGATGGCGATCAGGCTGTCATAGTCGATCGGCGTGTCGATGAGGGAAGCCGGGATGCAGCCGCCGGACGGGCCGCCGGTCTGCGCAGCCTTGAACTTGTGGCCGCCCGGGATACCGCCGCCGATGTCCTCGACGACTTCGCGGAGCGTTGTGCCCATCGGAACCTCAACGAGGCCGGTGTTGTTAATCTTGCCGCCGAGCGCAAATACCTTCGTGCCGGGGCTCTTCTCGGTGCCGATGCTGCGGAACCATTCTGCGCCCTTGAGGAAGATCTGCGGAATATTCGCATACGTCTCAACGTTGTTGAGAACAGTCGGCTTCTGGAACAGACCCTTGAGAGCCGGGAACGGCGGACGGCATCTCGGCTCGCCGCGCTTGCCCTCGATGGAGGTCATCAGCGCCGTCTCCTCGCCGCAGACGAACGCGCCCGCGCCGAGACGAAGCTCAATGTCAAAATCAAAGCCGGAATCAAAGATGTTCTTGCCGAGCAGGCCGTACTCACGCGCCTGATTGATGGCGATCTGCAGACGCTTAACCGCGATCGGATACTCGGCACGGATATAGATGTAGCCCTGCGTTGCGCCGATGGCGTAGCCGGCAATCGTCATCGCCTCGATGACGCTGTGCGGGTCGCCCTCCAGAATGGAGCGGTCCATGAACGCGCCCGGGTCGCCCTCGTCGGCGTTGCAGCATACATACTTCTGATCCGCAGCGTTTGCCGCAGCGAATTTCCACTTCAGGCCGGTCGGGAAGCCCGCGCCGCCGCGGCCGCGCAGACCGGAATCCAGCATGGTCTGGATGACCTGCTGGGGCGGAATCTTCTCGGTGAGGATCTTGCCGATTGCCTGATAGCCGTCGAGCGCGATGTACTCATCGATCACTTCCGGGTTGATAACGCCGCAGTTGCGCAGCGCAACACGCATCTGCTTCTCGTAGAATCTTGTCTCATTGAGGGACTTTGTGGTGTTGTCGTCCACAACCGTCTCTTTGTAAAGCAGGCGCTTCACAATACGGCCCTTGAGCAGATGCTCTTCAACGATCTCCGGAACATCCTCCGGCGTTACGCGGCTGTAAAACGCGCCCTCCGGATAAACGATCATGATCGGACCGAGTGCGCAGAGACCGAAGCAGCCGGTTCTTACAACGTTGACTTCCTTATCAAGGCCCTTGGCGCTGATTTCCTCGCGCAGCTTCTCCATAATCTTTTCGCTGTTCGAGGACGTGCAGCCTGTACCGCCGCAGACCAGAACATTGGAACGAAACATAGTTTTACCTCCTTATTTCTGATTTGCACCGATGGTGTATTCTGTGACGACGTTGCCGTTGACCAGATGGTCGTTGACAACGCGCAGCGCCTTTTCGGCTGTCATTTTTACATATGTAGTCTTGGTGCCGTCCGCGTCGATAACCTCGACGACCGGCTCGTACTGGCAGATGCCGATGCAGCCTGTCTGTGTGACCATAATGTCGTTCAGATCGCGCTTTGCGATTTCATCGACGATCGCGGTGAGAACCGGTCTTGCGCCCGCTGCGATGCCGCAGGTCGCCATACCGACGAGCACGCGGGTCTTGGCTTCCGAATTCTCACGGATGTTGACCGATGCTCTTGCTCTATCGCGGATTGCCTGAAGTTCAGCTAATGATTTCATGGTTTTGGCCTGTTCCTTTCTGCGCAATGCGCATTTGTCCTGATAAAAGGCTTCTGCTGCTCCGCCGAAACGGTCAGGAAAGCAGCTCTTCTTCCATCTCAGCAATATAGTCCCGGATCCATTCCGATACCTCCGGCTCGCTGAACGGGATCTCGCCCAGCTGCTCACGCAGCTCGCGGGTATCGAGCGAAACGGTCTTTTCGGCGCCGTCCGCCGCCGTTTTCGAGCGGATATAGAGAAAATCAATCTCGGGGTTGCACGTAATCAAAAGATGCATGACGGAACCGATGTCGCCCAGCGGGATCATATCGACATGTGAGGGCCGGAAAACCGCCGTCAGCGTCGTACCCGCGCCGAGCGTGGAATCAATCGTGAAGGAGCCGCCCGTCATCTCCGCTTCCATCTTGAACAGCGGCACGCCCAGCCCGACCTTCCGGGTTGTGCGCGTGGTAAAAAACGGATCGATCACGCTCCGCACCTGCTCCTCGCTCATGCCGCAGCCATTGTCCGTCACCGTGATGGAAAGCGTATCCGCCGGAACCGATTCGTCAATCCGGATCGTCGTCAGCGACGCGCCGGCACGGATCGAATTCTGCGCGATATCCATCACGTTCAGCGAAAGCTCGCGCATCGCCTTACGCCGTATACTTTGCGAGGATCTTATCGACGTCCTCCGGCACAAGACGGCCGTAAACATCGTCGTTCACCGTGAGAACCGGTGCAAGGCCGCACGCGCCGATGCAGCGGCAGGCCGTCAGCGAGAACATGCCGTCCGGCGTGCATTCCTCCGGCTGAATGCCGAGCTTTGCAACAAGACGGTCGAGCACCTTATCCGCACCCTTGACATAGCAGGCGGTGCCCAGGCAGATCGAAACGTTGTACTTGCCCTTCGGCGTCAGCGAGAACTGCGAATAGAACGTGGAAACACCGTAAACCTCTTCCAGAGAAACATTCAGGCCTCTTGCAACCTCTTTCTGAACCTCGATCGGAAGATACCCGTAAATTTCCTGAGCACCCTGCAGCGCGGGCATAACGGCGCCCTTCTCATCCTTGAGCTTCTCGAGCAGGTCGAGGAGCTTCTGGTGCTGCTCGGGAGTATCGGTAAACGGTATTGAACTGATACGCTTTTGCATTTTATTTCCTCCCTGATAAATATTGGTTAGTTTCAGGTATGTGCCGGCCAAAGGGCGCAAGCCCCCGCGGAAAGCCGATACATCTCTTATGAATTATATCAAAATCGATATACATAATAATTCTTTAAAAGAATTAAAAGTGAAAGTTTGTCAATCCTGTGACGAAAATTTTATCTTTTTTCTTGTCGTCCAGCACAAAAAACTCGGTTTTTGTCTGTGAGAAAACCATACAAATTCAGTATACTTTCTCTTTTCCGCCCGCCGTTTTTAGGATATTTTTATCGATATTGCATATCGATATGGATATATCAATTCGATCCGCCGCCTGCTGCGCGTCTGTCCGGGCGGTTTCTGCGCGCCGGGTCACGATCGCGATACTTCCCCGCAGCAAAAAAAGCGGGCATTATGCAAAAAAAGCATAATGCCCGTTACATCCCGAAATCATAAAACGCGCCTTCACCGCAGCCGCGCAGCAGATCAATCAGCGCCTTTGCCGTACGTTCCGGCAGTTCCACCTCGGCCAGCTCCTCGCGCATCAGGTGCAGATAGTGCGCGTCGGAATCGCGCAGCAGAAGCAGCTCCTGCAGCTCGGGGTGCAGCCGAAGCTGCTCCCCGCGGTCGGCCTCCGCAGAAAGCTCAGCCGCCCTGAATCCCGCCTCCGGCGGAATTGCGCCGAGCGATGCGATCACGCTGTACGCGTCCTTATTGACATGCGCGGGAAACGCCGTGCCGCCGTAGCTCTGCACCAGCGCCTGTACTTCGTTCACGCCGATCTCCGTGGCCGTGATCAGCAGATGTTCAATCTCGCCGATCTGCTCGTCGTCCTCATTCAGAATCCGCTGTTCGCCGAAAATCTCCGGACGGTTCGGAATCAGCATGGTGTGCGCCTGCACATACTCGTCAAATCCGAGCGCGCCCTCGACCGTCTCAAACAGACAGACGACGTGCGCCTCCTCGGCGGTGCACAGCTCCATGCCGGGAACCACAAGAATGCCGGCCTGCTCGCCGACGCGCACCGCCGCCGGCGTATTGCGGCAGGTGTTGTGGTCGGTGAGCGCCAGAATCTCGCACCCAAGCAGCGCAGCCATATTGACCAGATTGTTCGGCGTCATGTCATTGTCCCCGCACGGCGAAAGGCAGGAGTGCGTGTGCAGGTCATACCGGTATCGCTTCATCGCCGTCACATCCGCAGCGCCGCGGCAATCTGCAGCGCCGTCTCATAAGCGGGCAGCTCCGTTGCATAGACGGCAACCTCCTGCTGATTGGCGCGCGCCAGTGCCTCGGCGTCAAGCGATGCATTTTCCACCAGAACAATCGCGGAAACATCCGCCAGCGTTGCAACCGCAATCGCGTTGATATTGCCCATGACGGTCAGCCAGACGTCGTCGGCCTTCGCGCGGCCCATAACCCAGCTCAGCAGATCGCCGCAGTAGCAGCCCATGGCCTCGCGGTCCTCACCGCCGCAGTCCGTCAGTTTTTTCCAGCCGAGCGCTTCGGCCAGTTCATTGATTTTCATCGCAGTGTTCCTTCTTTCCGTCTGCTTATTCCTTCGGGCAGATGCCGCCGTCCAGATTGGAGATCGCATCCGCAAAGCGCTGGATTTCCTTGCGCAGGATAAAGATGCAGTCCTCTTTCTTGCAGTTTCCGCGCACCACATCCTCCGCAAACGCGCGGCAGGTCGGCGCGCCGCACGCACCGCAGTCCAGTCCCGGCAGCGACGCCGCCACATCGTCGATCTCCACCATCATCTGCATGGCGCGGGCAAGGTCGTCCGAGAGCGTCAGCACATTGGAAAATTCCAGACCCGTGTCCCAGTTCATTTCCTGCGGCACCGGCGCATTCTGCTCCAGATGATTCTGCGAAACCGGCAGATACTTGCGCAGACGCTGGAGACGCGCAATGGCAACATACGGATTCTCCACGCAGAGCACGCCGCCGACGCAGCCGCCGGTGCAGGCGTTCAGCTCGATGAAATCCAGCTCGCCGATGCGCTCGTCCTCAATCTCCTCCAGCACGCGGATGACATTCTCTATGCCGTCCGCCGCAAGATATTTCTCCTTCAAAAGCGCGGAGGATTCACCGCCGGACGACGCCCAGCTCACCCCGATAATGCCGGAATTGGAGAGCGTCTCCAGCTCCTCCGCCTTGAGCTTATCCATTTTGTTCGAGAGCTGCGGAAAAATCTCGCTGATGGCGATCGCGCCGTCCACCTTCGATTTTTCCACGCCGATCGGCATGCGGATGTCCGTCACCTTGGCCGGACACGGCGTGATAAAGAAGCAGCCGATCTGCTCCTCGGGCAGGCCGGTTTTCTCCATGGCCTGCTTTTTGGCGATGGTCGCAGCCGTTTCCATCGGCGACAGAAGCGGCAGGACATGGTCGCACAGGTCCGGAAAACGCACGCGGATCAGCCGCACGACAGCCGGACAGGCCGAGCTGATGACCGGCCGCTGCAGCGCGCCGGCGTCCATCAGGCGGCGTGTGGCCTCGCTGACAAGCTCCGCCGCGCCCGAAACCTCAACTACATCGTCAAAGCCGAGCTTTTTAAGGCCGGTCAGAACATAATCCTGATCGTCCAGATTATTGAACTGCCCGTACAGAGACGGCGCGGGCAGCGCGATTTTATATGTAAAGCGTTCGAGCATGGTGAGATGGTCGTGCTTTGCGCGCTTTGCGTGATGCGGGCAGATCCGGATGCACTCGCCGCAGTCGATACAGCGCTCGCTCGTAATGACCGCCTTGCCGTTGCGCACGCGGATGGCCTCCGTGGGGCACCGCTTGATGCAGTTCGTGCAGCCGACGCATTTACTCTCATCCAGCGTGACCGAATGGAAAAAGATTCCCATCGCTTACGCCTCCTCAATCCTTTTTGTATTCATAGACTTACGATTTCGTACTCTGCGCATAAACGACCATTTTCAGCGTTGTGCCTTTGCCGACAACGGAATCGATGGTCATCTCATCGGAATATTTCTTCATATTCGGCAGACCCATGCCGGCGCCGAAGCCCAGCGAGCGCACATTATCCGGCGCCGTGGACCAGCCCTCCTGCATTGCCTTGTCCACATCCGCGATACCGGGGCCGTGATCGACCAGCAGGATCACCACTTTATCGGGATCCACATCCACGACGGCCTCGCCGCCGCCCGCATGAATGACCATGTTGATCTCACCCTCATACATCGCGATTGCGACGCGGCGGATGGCCGTGGGATTGTAGCCGAGCTTTTTGAGCTTGTGCTTGACGTCTCCGGAAGCCTCGCCCGCGCGGGTAAAATCGTCTCCGGGGACTGAATACTTCAACTGCAGCATACTCATGAGATGTCACAACCTCCCCCGAGACCATTCTGGAACAGCAGTCCGCATGCCGTAAACATGCGGTAGGGCGTCGCGAGAATCGTGATATCCTTCTGCTCCGCCAGATTCAGTACGAGCGCATCCGGGTGCTTGCCGCGCACAAAGATAATGCAGTGCATATCCATCATTTCCGCCGTGCGCACCACCTGCGGATTCATCAGACCCGTCAGCAGCACGGACTGATCCTTAACAAACGCCAGCACATCGCTCATCATATCGCTGCCGCACGCCGTTTTGACTTCCTCCTCCAGATTGCCCTCCACCAGGATTTCCGCTTTTAAAATGTCAATGATATCCTGTACTTTCATGAACGTATTACCACCCTTTCGCCGTGTACCGGAACGCTTTGTACCGCAGGATCCTCGGCCTCTGCGGCGCAGCCGTCTGTATTCCACCTCATTATACACAATACTTTCCAAAAAATCAATCATTCACCGAAAAAGTTGTGTTAGTTTGAATAGTATTCCGCCGTCTCTGCCGCCGCAGCCGCGTCGTTTTGTCGGTATGCTGCGGACACCGGCCACATATTGTACGCGAGCGGAGAACTGAACCCCTCTTTTTGTAAAGTGTTTTCACAGCAGAAACACCTGTATTTCTGCAAAAAACAAATTTCTTCTTGACTTTTCCCTTTCGGCGTGTATATAATATACGAAACTTCACCGTACTAAAAACATTCGGGCGGAGCTTTTGATGAAATCGGATGCACAGCATCCACAGAAAGGAAGATCTTTTATTATGAATCGTGTGTACAACTTCTCAGCCGGCCCATCCATGCTGCCGGAAAGCGTCCTCAGAAGGGCCGCAGCAGAAATGCTCGACTACGAGGGCAGCGGACAGTCCGTGATGGAGATGTCGCACCGATCTAAGGTCTACGACGCGATCATCAAGGGCGCGGAAAGCCTCCTGCGCGAGGTCATGCAGATCCCCGATAACTACAAGGTTCTTTTCCTGCAGGGCGGCGCGTCCTCGCAGTTTGCCATGGTTCCGCTGAACCTGATGACCAAAAACCACAAGGCCGATTATGTGCTCTCCGGCCAGTTCTCCACCAAGGCTTATAAGGAAGCCGCGCGCTTCGGCGACTGCAAGGTGGTCGCTTCCTCCAAGGAGGACACCTTCAGCCACATCCCGGCGCTCGATAAAAACGAATTCCGCCCCGATGCGGACTACTTCCACATCTGCATGAACAACACCATCTACGGCACGGTCTACCATGAGCTGCCGGATACCGGCGACGTGCCGCTTGTCGCGGATATTTCCTCCTGCATTCTGAGCCGCCCGATCGACGTTTCAAAATTCGGCGTGCTGTACGCGGGCGCGCAGAAGAACGTCGCACCGGCAGGCCTGACGATCGTCATCATCCGCGAGGATCTGATCGGCGAGCCGCAGCCCGGCACACCCACCATGTTCATGTATAAGACACACGCGGAAAGCGACAGCATGTACAACACCCCGCCGTGCTATTCCATTTACATGTGCAAGCTCGTGCTTGAATGGCTGAAAAACGAAATCGGCGGCCTTGAAAACATGGAGCGCATCAACGTGGAAAAGGCCGGTCTGCTCTACGACTTCCTCGACCGCTCAAAGCTCTTCAAGGGCTGCGCGGAAAAGGACAGCCGCTCGATCATGAACGTCACCTTCATCACGGGCGATGCCGACCTCGACGCGAAGTTCGTCAAGGAAGCGACCGCCGCGGGCTTTGTCAACCTGAAGGGCCACCGCAGCGTCGGCGGCATGCGCGCTTCCATCTACAATGCGATGCCGCGCGAGGGCGTCGAAAAGCTCGTTGCCTTTATGGAGAAATTTGAGGAGGAGAATATCTGATGCACAAGATCCTTTGCCTGAATAAAATCAGCCCCATCGGCACCGACCGTCTCGGCGCGGATTATGAATTTTCGACCGACATGCAGAACCCGGAGGGCATTCTGGTGCGCTCTGCCGCCATGCACGACATGGAGCTGCCCAAAGAGCTGCTCGCCATCGCGAGAGCCGGCGCGGGCGTCAATAACATCCCGATTCCGGAGTGCTCGGAGGCCGGCATCGTCGTGTTCAACACGCCGGGCGCCAACGCAAACGCCGTCAAGGAGCTGGTGCTCGCGGCGCTGTTCATGACCTCCCGCAAAATCATCCCCGCCATCGAGTGGGCCAAGACGCTCAAGGGCAGCGGCAAGGAGGTCTCGAAGCTCGTCGAAAAAGGCAAGAGTGCGTTTGCCGGCCCCGAAATTCTCGGCAAGAAGCTCGGCGTCATCGGCCTGGGTGCCATCGGCGTGCTCGTCGCAAACGCGGCGCAGACGCTCGGCATGCAGGTCTACGGCTTCGACCCGTTCCTCTCCGTTGACGCGGCGTGGAACCTTTCGAGCAGCATCACCAAGGCCGCTTCCATCGACGATATTCTCACCAACTGCGATTACATCACGATTCACGTGCCGCTCAACGATTCGACCCGCGGCCTCATCGGCGCGGACGCGCTGGCAAAGACAAAGCCGGGCGTTCGCCTGCTGAACTTCTCGCGCGGCGAGCTTGTCGATACCGCGGCGCTTCTGCCCGCGCTTGAGAGCGGCCATGTTGCCGCCTACGCGACGGATTTCCCGGACGACGCGCTCATCGGCGTTGAAAACGTGCTGGCCATTCCCCACCTCGGTGCGTCCACGCCCGAAAGCGAGGATAACTGCGCGATGATGGCAGTCGACCAGCTCAAGGACTACATCGAAAACGGCAACATCAAGAATTCCGTCAATTTCCCGGCGATCTCGATGCCGCGCGACGCGCAGACACGCATCTGCATCGCCCACCGCAACATCCCGAACACCATCGGCTCGTTCACGGCGCTCTGCGGCGCGGCTGGCATCAACATCGAGAACATGCTCTCGAAATCGCGCGGCGACTGGGCGTACACGATCCTCGACGTCTCGAACGACGTCACGCCCGCGCTGCTCGCCGAGCTGGAAGCGCTCGACCCCGTCGTGCGCGCGCGTGCCATCTGATTTCCTCAAAAAGCAATAACAGCGCAAAAGGCGGCCTCTTTGATTTCAAAGAAGCCGCCTTTCCAAATATTTCGCGACGCCGTCCGCGTCGTTTGTCTCCGTGATATCGTCCGCCGCACGGCGCACCGCTTCGATGGCGTTGCCCATCGCGACGCCGCAGCCGCACAGCTTCAGCATCCCGATGTCCACATAGTCGTCGCCGAAGGCCATCATCTCCGCGGGCGTGATGCCGGCTGAATCGGCAATCGCTTCGATCGCGTGTTCCTTCGTCGCCGTGTCCTTCGAGAATTTAAACCAGTCGCCGTCGGAAAAGCGCGCCCAGTCGCAGCCCGTGACGCTCGCGGCAACCGCCCGGGCGACCGCCTCCTCCGTCGTCTGCACGCAGATTTTGAGCGCCGGCTCGCAAAAATCGCGGTAGTCCGTGTGAATCGTGTCGCCCCAATCCGGCGCGGCACCGTGCGGGTCGATTTTGTAGTTCCAGTAGTGGCGCGTCAGCGTATCCACCGTAATCTCGCCGCCGTTCGTCAGCGCCAGCGCGGTTTCGATCATCCGTGCCGTCTCCTCTGCCGAAAACATACTGCAATACACCGTTTCCGTCCCCGCGCTGACGAGCGCGCCGCCGCTTGACACGACAAAATCCGGCTTCACGCGGGCGATGTACTTTTCCGCGTTGGACGCGCCGCGCGCCGTGCAGACCGCGAGCCTGCACCCCTTCGCCCGGCAGCGCTCCAGAACGTCCAGCGTGTAGTCCGAAACGGTTTTGTCCGAGCGCAGAAGCGTGCCGTCCAGATCGAGTAAAATGAGCTTCAACATAGCCAAACCTCCAATCAGAATTCGTGCGTTTACAGCTTTTCACAGCGGTGGCAGCGTTCGATTACCTCGAGATACGGCTCGAGCTGCCGGACCTCCACGCCCATCCGCGCGAGATAGCGCCGCGCAAGCTCCACACGCAGCCGTTCCAGCACGTCTCTGCCTTCCATGTCCTTCGGCAGCGGAGAAAATCCGGTCAGATAATAGCTGCGGGCGATGTCGTACTCCCGCGGCCCGCTGCAGAGATTCATGAAGTCGATCACCTTCGGCTCGCCGTTTCGGCCGAACAGCACGTTTCCGGGGTGGAAATCCCCGTGGCAGAGTGCATCGCCGTCCGGCAGCGCTTCGAGCTTTTGCAGCAGCGCGGGGTCCTTGTCCGCCGCGACATTCCGGATGAACGCCTTGTACGACCTCAGCTCCGGCGCGCGGCAGTTCAGAATCCGCGTATGCAGCCGCGCCAGCGTTTCCGCCGCGTTTTCCACGTCCTGCGCCGCGCACAGCACCTGAATCAGGTCGTCGCCGTCGATTCGCTCATAGATGATTCCGAACCGGCCATCCGTTTCCAAAAATGTGTGGCACACCGGGACCGGCAAGCCGAGCGACGCCATCCGTCCGGCGTTTTCAAACTCCTGCCGCGCGGCGTTTTCGGGGTATCCCGCGACAAACAGCTTGCACACGCGGTCTTCGCCGCAGGTGTACACCTCCGCCGTGTTTCCCTTGCCGATCAGGCGCGCCTGTGTTTTGTTCCAGCCTGCAAAGTTCTCCATACGATCGACCTCCGAGAGTAAATTTTGGATAGTGTACCACGGAATTCGCGGCTCGTCAACACCGCAGAACGGAAAAGTTGACACATCGCAGCCTCATATGTTATCATCGCAGTAAATTGACCGGAAAAGAAGGGAAATAGATGAAACTCAGGCTCATCCGCGCCGCCGTAAGGGACGCCGAACAGATTTGGAGCATGCAGCTTGAAGCCTTCGCGGAACTTCTCGCGAAGTATCAGGATACGGAAACGAATCCGGGCAGCGAACCGCTCGAAAAAGTGATATACCGGCTGGAGCAGCCTGCAACGTATTACTATCTGCTTGAACTGGACGGCGCGCTCGTCGGTGCCATCCGCGTCGTGGATCCGATGGACGGCTGCACAAAGAAAAAGATTTCCCCTTTGTTTGTGCTGCCCGCATACCGGAACAAAGGCATTGCGCAGGAAGCCATCCGCGCGGCGGAGGCGCTGCACGGAAGCTGCGGATGGTCGCTCGAGACCATTTTGCAGGAGCGCGGCAACTGTCATCTGTATGAAAAAATGGGGTACCATACCGTCGGAAAGACGATTCCGATCAACGACCGCATGACGCTGGTCGTTTACGAGAAGGATTGAGCCGAATATTTCTCTTGACAAACCGAAAAACGGTGCTATAATGCAAGCAAGAACCGAATACATCAAAGGCATTGACGAGGAAGAGTACGTGCGGCTGGATGCGCAGAGAGAGAGCGGTTGGTGTAAGCTCCCGGGAAGGCGTGCGGAAAGTGACCTCTAAGCTGTGAACCGAACGGGGCTTTGCCCCAAGTAGACTTCAACGGAATTTCCACCGTCATCAGGAAAGCGGTATCGGACAGCGCGCTGTCCCGCACCGGCAAAGCGCAGAGGGCTTCCTCCTCTGAAATTGGGTGGTACCACGGACAATGTTCGTCCCAAGCAGCAGAATTTACGCTGCTTGGGACTTTTTGTATTTGGTCCAAACTTTTATCGGAGAAAGGAAGCTGTCAACATGGAAAAGTATTACGATTTTGCGCGGATTGAGCCGCAGATGCAAGCGTTCTGGAAGGAGGAGGGCATCTACAAATTCGACCCAAACCGCAAAGGCCCGGTCTATTCAATCGATACGCCGCCCCCGACGGTCAGCGGCAGCCTGCACATCGGGCACCTGTTTTCGTTCACGCAGGCGGAGATCATCGCGCGCTTTCACCGCATGCAGGGTGAAAATGTCTTTTACCCCTTCGGTTTTGACGACAACGGCCTGCCGACCGAACGGCTTGTCGAGCGCGAAACGGGCCTGCGCGCCGCCGACCTGCCGCGCAGCGAATTCATCGAAAAGTGCAGCGAAACCGCCGAGAAATACGAGGCGCAGTTCCGCACGTTCTGGGAATCGCTCGGCTTTTCGGTCGATTGGGACACGCAGTACCGCACAGTCAGCCCCGAGGTTCAGAAGATTTCGCAGTCGCTCTTTCTGGAGCTTGTCCGCGACGGGCGCGCGTACATGAAGGAATCGCCCGTTCTGTGGTGCACCGAGTGCCGCACC
This sequence comes from Hominenteromicrobium sp., assembly GCA_051880755.1. Lineage (GTDB taxonomy): Bacteria > Bacillota > Clostridia > Oscillospirales > Acutalibacteraceae > Hominenteromicrobium. The sequence goes on along the minus strand of JBJEOO010000182.1, from coordinate 8,857 downwards.
TCCATCGCGCAGGCAGAGCTGGAGACCATCGAAACGGAGACGACTTTCAACTATTTGCCGTTTGTCTGTGGAGAAAAAACGCTGGAGGTCGCGACGACGCGCCCCGAGCTGCTGTTCGGCTGTGTCTGCCTGTTCGTTCACCCCGACGACGCGCGCTACCGCGATTTTGTCGGCAGAACGGCTCGTGTTCCGCTCTACGATTTTGACATTCCGATTCTAACCGATGACAAAGCTGCGCCGGATAAGGGCACCGGCGTCGTCATGTGCGCCACCTTCGGCGACAGCACCGACGCCGCATGGTACACGGAGCACAACCTCCCCTACCGCCGTGTCATCCTGCCGGACGGCAGAATCGCGCCGGAGGTTCCATTTCTCGGCGGAATGACCGTCCGGGCCGCCCGCGCGGAAATTCTGCGCCGGCTCGGTGAAAACGGGCTGCTTCTGCGTTCCGAACAGCTCACGCACACCGTCGCGGTTCACGAGCGCTGCGGGCGCCCCGTTGAAATTCTCCCCTCCCGCCAGTGGTACATCGACATTCTGAGCGAAAAGGAACGCTTTCTCAAAGCGGCGGACGAAATCAACTGGTACCCGCCGCAGATGAAATCGCGCTACACCGCGTGGGTTGAAAACCTCAAGTGGGATTGGTGCATCTCGCGCCAGCGGTATTTCGGCGTTCCGTTCCCGGTCTGGTACTGCGCGGACTGCGGCAAGCCCGTTTTCGCCGCGCCGGAGCAGCTCCCACTGAACCCCATCGAAACACCCTATACAGGTAAATGCGATTGCGGCTGCACGAAATTTATCCCCGAAACCGCCGTTTTCGATACTTGGGCCACCTCGAGCATTACGCCGCAGATCAACGAGCGGCTGGGGCTTGACCTCGTGCCGATGTCGATGCGCACGCACGCGCACGAAATCATCCGCACCTGGACGTTTTACACGATCGTCCGCAGCCTGTACCACACCGGGAAGCTCCCGTGGCGCGACCTGATGATCTGCGGCTTCGTCCTCGCAAAGCCCGGCGAGAAGATGAGCAAGTCAAAGGGCAACGCGCTCGACCCCGAGCGGCTGATCCGCCAGCATTCCGCCGACGTCCTGCGCTACTGGACGGCGGGCGCGCATCTCGGTACGGACACATTCTTCTCCCCCGCCGAGCTGGACGCGCCGAAGCGGTTTGTCACAAAGCTCTGGAACGCCGCGAAATTCGTCTTCGCGCGGCTCGAGGGCTTTGACCCGAAAACCGCCGAAGCCACGCGGCCCGCCGACCGCTGGCTGCTCGCGCGCTGTGACGAGACCATGCGGCGCGCACAGGCGCTGCTGGACGGCTATGAGATCGGCGCTGCACGCAAGGAGATCGACGACCTGTTCTGGAAGGATTTCTGCGACAACGCGCTGGAGCTGCTGAAGGACCGTCTCTACAACCCCGAAACACACGGCGAGGCGAACACCAAAAGCGCGCAGGCGGCGCTGTACGGCGCGTTTCTCCGCATCCTGAAGCTCTACGCGATCTATGTCCCGCACATCACGGAATACCTCTATCAGCTTTATTTCCGGCAGTTTGAGGGGGAGAAATCGATTCACAGGCTGTGCTGGGAAAAGCCTGATGCGCCGGACAATAGACTGCTCGCCTTCGGCGGGATGCTCAAGGAAACGCTTGCCGCCGCCCGCAAATACAAAACCGAAAACGGCCTTTCCATGAAAGCTGCGCTGCCGCTTCTCGAGCTGCCCGCAGACGGCTATGAACCCTGGTTCCGCGAAACGGAACGCGACCTGCTCGCCTGCACCGGCGCAAGGGAAATCCGCTATCGATAAAACGCCGCCGGTCACCCACAGGCAAAAAGGGGGCCGAGTCCGGATGCGCTCCGGATTCGGCCCCCTGTTCTTCTATTTGTTTATGTCCGTTTCACAGGCACGCTCACTTGCGCGCACGGCGTTTGCGGAAGATCAGCACACCGGCAGCACCGAGTACAGACACGCCGGCAAGCACAAACCAGACGGGCGATACGCCGCTGTCACCGGTTTTCGGCCCAGTCGGCACAGGTGTCGCAGCCGGCGCATTTGTCGGTGCGGGCGTTGCCGCCGGTGCTGCGGTCGGCGCGGCAGTCGGTTCAGCCGTAGCGGCCGGCGCGGGTGTTGCCGTGGCGCTTGCCGTCGGCGAAGCGTTGGGCACCGCCTGCACCGTATACGAAACAGTCGGCTTCGGGAACGCTTCCTTCCCGCCCTTTGCAGGCTTCAGAACCGCGCTGTTGTTGGTATACAGGCCGTCGCAGCCCTTGCTGCCGTCCGCGTCATAGCTGCCGTATGTACCCGGCTCCGTTTTCGGATTGGTCAGCTTAACGGAATAGGTGAGCTGCACCGGCACATCCTTTGTGATCGGCACATTGATGTCCCACACCAGCGTCTCGCCCTTGCCGTCCGCGTAATAATGGAGCACAAACGGGAAAACCGCGCTGTCGCCGCTGTTGTCCGCATCGCCGAAGCCGTAGGTGGAACCGTCCATCTTTGTAATCGCGAGCGTCTCGCCGCCCACCGTCAGGGAAAGCTTCGCCGCGTCATTGACAAACTGGAAGTCGTAATCCTCCGTGCCGCCGATAACGTCCTCAACCGTGCTGCCCGCGTCCAGCAGACAAATCCAGCCGTCCGCGATCTCACACAGCGTCTTCGTGATATTACTTCCGCTGTCTTTGTCCGTTTTCGCGACCGGATGGCAGGCCGCGCCGCTCTGCTCGCCGATCCAGCCGCAGAAATTCTTCCAGTACTGGAACACGGCGTCATTCTCGCCCTGCTTTTCGTCCTCCGTATCAATCCCGTACGCCACCAGCTCCACCGGATAGCGGCCGAGAATGTTCGCGGAAAGATACTGCGCCGTCATGTAGATCGACTTCTGCAGGTTTGAATACTTATATCCGTTCTGATAATTCTGGTTGTCGATCCCGTTGATATACCAATTGTCGGAATCCTCGTTCCAATCGGTAATTTTCAGAAGCTCCTCCATCGGCACAACGCCGGAAGCGTCGTTCATGGAGCGCTCCGGCTCAAAGCCGGCCGCCGTTCTGTCCGCGTCGGCAACAACCGGCTTGCCTGCTTCGTCCAGCTCCGTATAAACGCCGCGGATTTTGCTGACCGGCTCGCCGTCCTCATCCGCCCAATAAGCGGGTGCGCCGCCGCTCAGAATGACCAGATGCTTCTCCGCCGCCGTGCTCTCGTCCAGCATCTCCTTTGCCAGCATCAGGCCGGCCATCATATTGGCGCCCCACGCGCTTTCAAGCTCATCCTGCTTGTCAAGGGCGGCTTTGGCCTCTCCGGCAGAAACCAGCTCGTCCGTCAGCATCTGCGCCTCCATGCCGAAGGTCACAATGCCGATTTTGACATCCAGATTCGTTCTTGCCGCCAGCTCGTCACACAGCGCAGAGACGGCAGCCTTGGCTTCCGCAAAGCCCTCTCCCTTTTTGCAGCCGGACACATCGAGCACCAAAACCACGTCCATCGAAGCCTCCGCATCCGCCGCCGGAAGGGACAGCGTCACCTGAGATTCATAATTTTCATCCAGATTGGCCGCCGTCTTGGATTTGGAAATTTCCCGGCTGAATTCCGGGATTTCCTCCATCGGCGGCATGTCTCCGCACGGCTCCTTGACCGGCTCCGGAACGAACGAAGCCGGGGCATCATCGGCAAACGCCGTCACGCCGAGGGACAAAACCAGCGCAAAGCAGAGAACCATGGCCAGCAAGCGTCTGACAGTTACTTTGCTTTTCATATGCGTTCCTCCATTTTCTGAATAATCTGCCGCGCCCGTGCGCAGCGGGAATCACAAAACCCGTGCCGCCCCGTACAGGCGGCGCACACATATTCGTATACAGTATGATTATACCGGATTCCCGCCGAAAAGTCCATCCCTGAACGCCGGGTTTTCATTAAAATTTTCTGACAGATTCTGCGCGTATCCGTCAAAACCGCCCGGGCCGAAAAGTGCGGGTGATTTCCTATCAGGCGATAGACAATTCTATATATAGACAATTTTATATTTTGCTGATATACTTTATTCACACAGTCAAAGCATAAGGATCCATCGAAATTTGTGAGGTGCGGATATGAACTATACGTTTCAGAACTTTCATGTCTCTGATTATGAAAAAGTGCGCGATTTCCTGGTGGAGCTGTCCGGGGAGGACCGTACACACATCAACTGGAACTGGGCGAGATGGGAATGGATGTTTTTCCATCCGGAATTCGACAGAGCTTCCATGGAAAAAATCGGCCTCTGGTTCTCAGGTGAAGATCTGGTCGGCGCTGCCATCTATGACCACTATTTCGGCGAGGCGTTTTTTGCTGCAAAAAAGGGATTCGAGGAATTGGAAAAGGATATTCTGGATTATATGGTCGAGAACTTTTCCGATGAAAACGGTCTGGGCATTGCCGTAAACGACAGAGATACCCGAACCATGGCGCTTATGACGTCTTACGGATTTTTGGCGAACGAGCAAACCGAGAATATACTCGAGCTTTCGCTGAACGAATTCGATTTCGGTTCAAGCCCGAGCGGCGATATAACCATCGGCAATATCGATCCTGAAAAGGATTTGTATAAGCATCACGAGCTGTTGTGGAAAGGCTTTGACCATGAGGGAGATGCCCCTTTGGACGAGGATACCCTCAGCAGGCAGAAGGTGATGCTTTCCGCCCCGCACCTGAATGCGCGGCTGCATGCCGTTGCTCAGAATGAACGCTCCGAGTATGTTTCATACTGCGGCCTGTGGTATGACCCATCGACGGATTATGCGTATGTTGAGCCGGTATGCACAATTCCGGAGTATCGCGGCAAAGGCCTTGCGAAGTGCGTTCTTACAGAAGCCCTGAAACGGGCGTATGATCTGGGCGCAGAAAAGGCCTATGTGATTTCCGATATGGAATTCTATAAACGGTTGGGATTCAGGCAGTACGCCCATTATACGTTTTATTGGTATAACAAATAATTCGCAGGCCAAGCGGCGCGCTTTCCCGTGCGTCCGCGGCGCTTCCGCCTTTGTCGGCAAGCTTGAAGCGCTGACACGAACAAATCCTCCGTATGATCGCCGATCATACGGAGGATTTCCTGTTTTTGCGGACATCACCTGTCCGTCCGCAGTTTTGGTTCCGGTGCCCTCAGCCGACGCAAAGCAGCGCGGTAATGAGCCGCACAACGTCGAGATCACTTGCGTCTGCCGGTACGGTATCCCAGAACGCGCGCGCCGCCGAGCTTTCCGACTGCTGCGCCGCCCGGATCGCCTCCCGGATGCCGCTGCGAACCGTTTCGCCGTCCACGCCGTGTTTTTCCGCCACACACAGGATCAAACCGTTCTGCTCACTTTTTTTCATCTTTCCAGTCCTTTCTCGACAAGCCTGTCGAACCGTCTGCCGTTCCTAATGGATCCGGGGATTCCCTGTCGGATGCGGGAAAACCCTGTCGGATTTCGTGTTTCCATTATAACAAGCCTGTCGTGTGTATTCAAACAAAATCGTTCGCTCTGTTTCGACACAATCGGACGGATTCGCGGCTTTTCGGTCAAAAGACCTTTTGTTTCAGCAGAAAACTCCAGATATAGTTACAAAAAATTCATTTTTCGCTACTTATTGTGGCTCCATCATCGGCTTCTGCACATCCTCGCCTTCGCCGAAGACACTCGGATCTCTGGGGTTCCCGCGCATGCCGCCGTCCTTTCCCATGCCGGGATCGCCGCCGGGCTGCATGCGTCCGCCTGCGGCAAAGCCGCCCGCGCCGCCGGTCACAACGCCGGTGCACGCCGCGCTCGCCGCCTCCGTTCCGTCCACATATACCGCATACGTTTCACCGACCGCAATCTCCGGCGTGCTGAATGTCACAACCGAGAAGCTTTTCGGCACGGTATAGGAAACAAGCACCTTGCCGGCCGCGTCACGGATCTCCACCGTGCTGCCGGCCTGACCCGTGCAACTCACGGAAACGGTATTCTGCGCGGAATCCTCGCCGGGCGTTTCCATCATGCCGGCACTGCCGACGCCGAGCAGGACGCCGCCGTTCACCGTGAAGCCCGTGCCGCTGTCAAAGGTGCCGTTCGCGCTGTCCGTTGGCCCGCTGACACAGATTGTGCCGCCGTTCACCGTAAGCGAGCCGTTGGAATCCAGTCCGTCGCCGCCCGCGTCAACCGTAACCGTGCCGCCGTTGAAGGTCAGCGATTTCGCCGCGTCCCCGGCAAAGGCATTCTGTCCCGGCCGGCCGTTCACCGAGGAACCGTCCGTGCCGCCCGCGGCGTTGAAGCCGTCGTCCTGCGCCGTAACCGCGATTTCTCCGCCGTCCACGACGATCTCACTCGCCTCAATGCCTTCATAGCTTTTCAGAACGGAAACGGATCCGTCCGAAATCGTGATCGCCTGATCGGCATGCAGACCGTCGTCTCCGGATTCCGCTATGATCGTGCCGCCGGAAACCGTCATCGTCCCGTTGCAGTGAACGCTGTCATCCGTCGTGTCGAGCACCAGCGTGCCGCCGGTTATATCGAGATACGCCTGCGCCTTTATGCCCTTTTCGGACGGCGCATCCGTATCGGCCGTGCCGCTTGCCCAGCCGGTGAACCTATCGTTCCCCGTTTTTGCCGCCGCATTCGCGCTGCCGCCGCCCGTCGTAATCTTTACATCGCCCCCGGCGATCAGCATGCTCGTCTCCGCCTGAATGCCGTCACAGCCCGCGTCCACGGTCAGCGTTCCGCCGCCGATATAGACAAAGCCCTTGCCCGCTTCCGCTTTTGTCGATTTTATGCCGTCGCCCTGCGCGGTAATGTCTATCGTTCCGCCAAAAATCTGAACGCTGTCCTTGCCCACAAGGCCGTCATCCGCCGCCGTCAGCACAAGCGTGCCGCCGTTCAGCTTGAGATCGTCCTTGGACGCAATCGCGTCTTTGGCATTGGCCGCAACATACAGCGTGCCGCTGCCGTTCACCGTGAGGTCGCATGCGCTGTATACGGCTGCGGTCAGCTCCTCGCCTTCATCCGTGCCGGTTACGCTGTCCGTGATGCGGCTCACCGTCCCCTCGGGCAGACTCAGAATCACCTTATCGGCGCTTTTCGCGTAGAGCGGCGCCGCAGCGGAGCAGGCAATTTCCGCGTTTTCGAGCACAAGCCGCACATCTGCCGCATCCCCGGCGTCCACCACGATCTGACCGTCCGGCAGCGACCCGGTCAGGACGTATGTGCCGTCCGCAGTGATCGTAAGGACGCTGCCGGAAACGCGCACGCCAGCCGTTTCAGCCGGATCGGAAAGGTTGATCTCCGCCACACCCGTGTAGTCGCTGTAAACATCCTTGTTTTTGAGTGTAAGGTCTGCTTCATTCACGGGGTCGAACGCCGTGGTCTCCGCTGCCGTATCCTCCGTCTCCGCCGCGGCAGACGCGCTGCTTTCCGGCCCGGAGGCTTCGGCGGCCTGCGCAGGAGCCTGCACCGTGCCGCAGCCTGCAAGCAGCAGCGCCGTCAAAACGGCTGCCGCGCCCAGAAATTTCCGTTTTCTCATATAAAAGACTCCTTTCCGGCGTTAAAGCTGTTCCGGCATCGTCTGCGGACGGCCGCAGCGCACCTCGAGATTGCCGTTGCGGCAGCGGATCGCGTCGAGAAACGCCTTTTCCTCCGCATCATCCTTCAGGCGAATGCGGTAATGCAGCTTAAAAAGGCTGCCGAGGCTCGCCGTTTTTACCTCGATAAGTTCAGTATGCGCCGTGTAGCGCTTAAAAATATCGTCAAAAATTTCCGTATAGTCGAGTGTTTCGGGAATCGTGACGTGCAGCTCCTTTTCGCCGCTGCGGTCCGCGCCGACGCGGAACCGGACAAGCAGATACAGCACCGCGCAGGCAATCAGCGCAAACAGCACCGCAACCGCAAGGTATCCGCTGCCGCAGGCCAGACCGGCCGCCATCGCGAGAAAAATGACGGCGATATCCTTGGCGTTGCCCGGCACGGAGCGGAACCGCACCAGGCTGAACGCGCCCGCCACAGCCACGCCCGTGCCGACATTTCCGTTGACAAGCATGATGACGGTCTGCACCGTGACAGGCAGCAGAACAAGCGTGAGCACGAAGCTCTGCGTGTACCGGGTGCGCCGGGTGTAGGTGAAGGCGATCAGCGCGCCGAGCAGCAGCGCGGCAGCCGCACAGAGCAGGAAGGACGCGGCGGTGATGCCGCCCGCCGTGACGCTGGAGAACAGTTGAGACATGGACATATGCATTTTCCTTTCGTTATCGGCGCGCGAGCGTGGAGCTGTACGCACTGCCGTATTTTGAATAAGAGGTGGGATAAACGTGCAGGCTGCCGAGCATGTCGGCCAGCCACGCCGGCATGGCGCCGGCCGCCTTGATTTCCATCAGGCTTATGCCGTCGGGCAGCAGCAGCGTGCCCGCGTCGCCGTACAGGAGATCCGTATTTTCGCCGCGCCAGCGGATCGCCTCGTCAAACGTGATGCGCAGGGTTTCGTCCGCCCGGCCGTACAGCGCCTCGCGGTCATAGCAGAGCGCGGCGGCAGGCTCCAGTCCCCCGTAAAACTGCAGGAACCACTGGATTTCCCGCTGAATCTGGCTGTCCTTCTTCGGCGCCTCTCCGCCGCAGAGCCACCGGTATGCTTCGCCGTACGGCAGTGTGATCCGCCGCTTGTAGACGATTCCCTTGTACTTTTTCTTCAGCTCGACAAAAGCGGGGCTGTCCGGCCCGGGCACCCCGTAGGTGCGCAGGCGCAGCTTTTCCTTATAGACCGGCTTCTCGAGCGACGTCCGCACAAGAACGCGGTCCGGCGTATCAAAATAAATGTTGCAGATCGTGGAGCGGCCGTACGTATCCGGCTTCACATACGGCTGAAGCGCGTCCCA
>JBJEOO010000181.1:0-9814 GCA_051880755.1 Hominenteromicrobium sp. | reverse complement strand
CGATGATACCATCCCGCAGGACGGCCGGAAAATTATCCGCAATACGACGATGACCGTGGAAACAACCGCGTTTGAGGATTCGGCCGCGCTTTTGAAGCAGGCGGTCGCACAGGCCGGCGGCTACATCGAGTATTCCTCTCAGTATGCAGGCGGCAGCACGCGCAGCGCGAGCTATACCTGCCGCATTCCGGCGGAGCAGTATGCGCCGTTTCTGGAAAGCGTGCGCGGGGCAGGCAGCGTGATCCGCACCGAGGAGAGCACGGAGGACGCGACAAGCCAGTATATCGATCTGGAAGCGCGGCTCAAGAGCCTGCGCACACAGGAGGCGCGTCTGCTGGAGCTTATGGAAAATTCCGGAAGTCTGGAGGAGCTGCTTGCCGTGCAGGATAAGCTGTCCGAGGTACAGTACCAGATTGAAAATTACACCGGGCAGATGAAGGCCCTTGAGAACCGCATCGATTATTCAACCGTCGAGATTTACCTCGAGGAGGTTGAAACCTATACGCCGGTCGAGCCGAGCTTCGGCGAACGCGCGGCGGAGGCGTTCCGAAATATGTTGAACGGCATCAAAAACGGCGCGCAGGGCTTTGTCCTGCTGATGATCTATGTGTCCCCGCTGATTCTGGTCGCGGCGGTCACGCTGGTTGTGGTGCTGATTATCGTGAAACGCAGAAAGCGCCGCGGCCCGCCGCAGAATATGCAGCAAAAGTAATGTGAGAGGAAAGGCAGACGGTTTTTCGGAATGAAGCAGCAGGATGAACTCTTTTTGCAGGCGCTTGCCGCCGCGTTGAAGCATGAAAAAACCGCATGGGAGACGGCTCTCTCCGTGCAGGATTGGCTTGGCCTGTTCGAGCGCGCGGAGATGCACCATGTCCTCCCGATGATCTATGAAGCGGTTTATGACTGTCCGGCGGCGCGCGGGCTGGACCCCGCGTTCCTGTTGCCATTCAAGCGCAGGACGATTCAGCAGGTCACGATGCAGGCCGTCAAAACCGGCGCATTCCTGCAGCTGTACAAGCATCTGCTGAAATCCGGCATCCGGCCGCTTGTCGTGAAAGGCATTGTATGCCGGTCGCTTTATCCGGATCCGGACGCGCGCATATCCGGAGACGAGGATGTGTGGGTTGAGCCGGAGCAGTTTGCCGCGTGTCATGCGGCGCTGCTGGCGTTCGGCATGCAGCCTGCACAGCCGGAAAAAGACCTTGAAACCGTATACGAGGCGGCATACGGAAAGCCGGGCAGCCCCTTGTATATTGAACTGCACAAATCGCTTTTTCCGCCGGATTCCGATGCCTACGGCGATCTGAACCGCTTTTTTGAGGGCGCGCATGACCGTGCGCTGCCGTTTACCGTGCAGGGGACGGAGATTTTTACGCTGAACAGCACCGATCATCTCTTTTATTTGATCTGCCACGCGTTCAAGCATTTTCTCCACAGCGGCTTCGGCATCCGTCAGGTGTGCGATATCGCGCTGTTTGCCGACGCGTACGGCGATGAGATCGATTGGCTCCGCCTGCTTGCGCAGTGCACGGAGATTCACGCCGAAAAATTTACGGCGGCGCTGTTCCGCATCGGAGAGAAATACCTCGGCTTCTCACCAACGCGGGCGTGTCAGCCGCCGCAGTGGACGGAAATCGCGGTGGATGAAGCCGCCCTGCTGGAGGATCTCCTTGCCGGCGGCGTTTACGGCGCGGCCGACCGGAACCGTCTGCACAGCAGCACCATCACCCTGAACGCCGTGACGGCGCAGAAGCAGGGCGGCAAAGCGAAGCGCAGCGTGCTGAAAACAATTTTTCCTTCGGCAAAAGCGCTTTCGGGCCGTTACCCGTATCTGAAGAAGTATCCGTTTCTCCTGCCGGCTGCGTGGGGTGACCGCCTCCTGAAATACCGCAAGGAGACAGCCGCCGGGAACGGCGCGGCGGAGAGCATCAAAATCGGAAGCCGGCGCATCGAGCTGATGAAGCAGTACGGCATCCTCAGGAAATAGAAAAAGGCCGCCCTCCGGGGCGGTCTTTTCTCATGCCCTTGTTCCGGTACGGGGATACGGCTTTTTCTCATCCGTTAGCCCGGCGAGATAATCCATGCTGGTGTTCAGTGCCGTGGCGATTTTCACACACTGCTCAAAGGTGTAATAGCGTTTTCCGTTTTCGATTTTGGAATAGTCGCTCTGGTCGATACCGGTCAGAAGCTGCATTTTCACCTGTGTATATCCCCGTTCCTTCCGCAAATCCTTTAACCTGCTCATTTTCAGCACCTCCGTCAATATTATGGCGAATTGACCTATTGACTTTAGGGTGAAATTGACCTATAATAATATTACCATGACAGAGGAGGAAGAAAAATGTTCTGTACAAAATGTGGCACACAAATTCCGGATAACTATCATTTCTGTCCACGCTGCGGAACGCCTGTTTCAGAAGGAAACGTACCGACAATACGTGACCCTTATAACGCGGCGAATTTCCAGCCGTATAAGCGGTCGGCCGGAAGTCCGGGCGCTCAAATCGGTGCAGCAATTTCAGCAATCATTGCAGTCGGCTCACTTTTTCTGCTCATAATAATACCCTATACAGCTAAGCAGAATCGCTCGTCGACCGATATGATGTCAGCGTGGGCTTTTGAGTATCAGTGGGGTGAGAATTTTTTATTCTCCTGCGGTGCGATTTTTGTAATTTCGCTGCTTGTTGCAATTGGATTGTGTATTTACAATAATATCAAAAAGTAAGTGCAGGATAAGGAGACAGCGCGTGTATATTGTAAACGTATTTAAGTTAATTCTTTGTATCGTTCTCGCTGGGGTCATTATTTCTATTTGTGGCGGCGATTCAAGCATGCTTGTTTCTTCGATTGTTCAGAATAAAAGCGTTGAAGATATCCAAACAGTAGAGGATCCGATGGAAGCTTATCTTGCAGCGCTGGACAAGACAAATGCACTGAGCGATTTTGAATATTCAAGTATCATGAATTCGTATGCGTGCGAAGGAGAGACACATGAGTATACTGCCGACTCCAGCAATACGGAGATTACTATGAAAACGAAAATTAAAAATTATGCCGAGGACTCTATGCAGTTGAAAACCGCCATAACCATTGAGATGGCGGATATGGGCAGCCTGACGGAAGATTTGTATTATGATAACGGCTATCTGTATATTGCTGTCGGGGTGCCCGGCGTGGGTCAGCAGAAAGGTAAGGTGTCCATATCCGTTTCGGAGCTGTGCGAGGATTTCGATATGTCCATGCAGACCTACAAAGACAGCTCCGCAGTGAAGGAAGCAATCGAAACCGCTCAGTTCGGCCAGAATGAACGGACAATAAAGCTTGTTTTTGATGGTCAGAAATTTCAGAATTTATTGTCACAGATCATGGGCAGTTACAGCTCATATATGCAGGAAAGCAGCAATTATACGGTTAGTGAGATGGAGGTTGTTGTGGAACTCACAGAAGATGGATACATTATGTCGCAGCAGATGGACTATTTCGTAACGGATGAGAGTTCGGGTGAAACTGAAAAGTGGCATATGAGTGTTGCATATAGTAATATTGGCCAATCCGTCCACATAGACTTCCCTGATTTCTCTGAGTATCTGGATATGGGAACATATGCTGACTTAAACGGTAAGACAGGCTGAATGTGGCTGTACGCTGAAGTTGCAAAGGCCGCCCTCCGGGGCGGTCTTTTTGCCTTGACAATCGTTCATCGGAACAGTATACTAAATTTAAAAGCTGTCGAATTCTGGGAGGCATGGAACATGGCAAGGTGCAATCGATGCGGGACAATTTATCAGGACGGTGCGCCGTACTGTCCGAACTGCGGGGCGCAGGAACCCGTTTATGAGCAGCAGACGTATCAGCCGCCGCAGCAGACGGGGTACAGTCAGCCGCCCGTATACAATCAGCCGCCGGTGCAGACACCGTATCCGCCTGTACAGCCCACAAACCCATATTATGCGGCGCCCCAGCCGGTACAGCCGCAGCCGCCGTATAACGGCATGTCCATTGCCGGCTTCGTGCTCTCGTGCGTTTCCATGGTGCTGTGCTGCTTCCCTATCACGGCGATTGTCGGCCTGATCCTGTCCATCGTCAGTCTGCCGCAGATGACCAAAACCGGCGAGCGGGGCAAGGGACTCGCGATTGCCGGCCTGATTCTGAACGGCCTGGTGATTCTGTTCTGGATCGTTATGCTGATCCTGTCGCTTTGCGGCATCTATGTGGACGGTATGCTGTATTGACCTGTATGATTGAATATTACCGGGCGGCCGCAGGATGATATTTGTACCGGCAGCCGCTTCAGCTGCCGTTTGCATGAAGAAGATGAGCGGAATCTGAAGAAGCCGTCTGAAAGATGGAGAGTATTTTGTTTGCACACGAAAGGACCATCCGTTATGCAGAACATAAGAATTGTTGAAATTCCGGCGATGAAGGCGGTGTATTCCGGGCCGCTGACCGATAAACAGAAGTTTGAAGCCTTTAATGCATGGTTCAGCGATTATCATGCGTCCCTGAAAAACGAAATTTACCCGAGGGATTACATGTGGTATAATGAGCGGATCGGTGCGCAGGAATGGTTCTATGCGCTTCCCCGTGATGCTGAAGCGGATTGGCCGGATTCGTTCAGTGTGGTTGATCTTCCCTGCGGCTTGTTTGCGGTCGCTTCCTGTCTTGACGCCGACCTTGACGGCGCGGCAGACTGGATGAAAACCCGCGAAGCGCTGATCGAATGGGCAGAGAACAGCAAGCGGTTCAAGCCGTATGTAAATGCAGACGGAAAGCCTGAACGGTATCCCATGTTCCATATTGTTTCGCCCGGCAGACTCGCAGCGTTCGGCGTTTCCATTGAGGATTTGTATCTCCCCATCGAAGAAAGGTAAGTTTCGGCGGCTGTTCCCTGATGAACAGCCGCCATTTAAATTGAAGATTAAGCCAGAACGCATCCCCCCGTATATGAACCGTACGGGGGTTCGCTGTTCTATGGACACCACCCAAATGCGCGGAGCACCTTTCTGCGTGCCGGAATGCAGCGCGCAAAAAAGGCCGCTCCGTCAGAGCGGCCCTGCAGGGTTTGAGCTTTTAAAAGCTGTGCGCATTATTTTCCGTTTCCGTTGACGATTTCCATGTAAGTATCCGCCGGGATCATCGGCGTTTCCAGCTCCGCGATGGTTTCCGGCGTGAGAAGGCCTGTCTCAGCGAACCGTTTGCCCGCCTGTTCAAATTTTGCGAGCAGCGGGTCGGCGAGCGGCGCGGCATCCGGAACGTTGAGCATCGGCGCTTCCGGTACGCAGATGGCCTGCGCATCCTGCCCGAACATGCAGCGGAACTGCGCCACGGCCGGGTCAAAATTGCCTTTGAATGCCGGGAACCCGCAACCGGAAATCATGAGATAGCGCTTTTTGTCGAGGTCATAGCGGGAAACGTGCGCGATGCGGTCGCCGATGCGCACCATATCCATGCGCACCAGCGGGATCATGCGGTCCATAACGGCCTTGAGCGGCGCGGGCATGCCGTAGCAGTACAGCGGGAAGCTGAAAATCACAAGCTCCGCTTCCAGAAAATCGTGCAGAACCTGCGCCATATCGTCCTGCTGCACACAGCCCGCGGCGCCGGGACGCCAGCAGCCGAAGCAGCCCAGACACGGCTTCACCTGCAGATCAATGGCCCGCAGCGTTTTGACGGTTTGCGCTCCGGCGGCGGACATGCCGCGGAGAAAGGCATCCGTCAGCCGCATCGTGTCGCTTTTTGTTTTGGGACTTCCGTTGAGTACGAGGATTTTCATAAATATCACCAATTTCCTTTCCGCGAAGCGCCTGATTTGCGCGATATCGCTTGGTTCGAGTATAGCATATCGGGCAATGCCTGTCAATCTGAGGAAATCGGCACACAAGCTGCGGCGTGCGCGGCAAAGGGTCAGGGACGGAAGAGAAGCTGCGCGAAGTCCTTCAAGGCTCTGCGCCATGCGCCCCATTCGTGCGTCTGATTGGGATAAACAACCCGGTGATAGCCCGGCATTCTGTCGATGCCGCATTCCGCGCAGAATGCGTCGTCCTCAAGGAATTCATAAAACTGCTTTTCCTTGTCGCCTTCGCTTCTGAAAAACAGGCGGTAGTCCTTCATAAACTGCGCGCTGTTGCGCACAGCCTCCAGATGCGTGCTCAGCTCGTAGGTGTTGTAGGTGTCTCTCCTGCGCATAAACCCGCTGAACAGGCCGATGGAGCCGTACAATTCCGGGTGACGCATACCGATGTAGCTGGCCTGCATCGAGCCGAGCGACAGGCCGGCAATGGCGCGGTTCCATTTGTCGGTCTTTACGCGGTAATGCGCTTCAATGTGCGCGCGGCAGTCCGCCGTGATGATCTGCTCAAGCGCGTCGAAGCTGTCGATGGTCTGATCGGTCGGGCCTTTCACCATGCCGTCATTCATGACGACCAGGAAGGGCACGCATTTTCCCTCGTGCAGCAGGTTGTCCAGAATATAGGCCGCCTTGCCGCTGTAAAGCCAGCAGGTCTCATTCTCCGTCGCCCCGTGCTGCAGGTAGAGAACCGGATAATCGCCGCCCTTTTCGTAGCCGGCCGGCAGATAAACGAAGCAGCGCAGAAAGTCGCCGATGGCGTCCGACCAGAAAATTTCTCTGGTCACCGTTCCGTGCGGAACATTTCTCTTCAGGCTGATATAGTCGGCCGTTTCCGGGTCCGGTATTTCAACATAATTGACCGGGCGGTTTACGGCGAACCAGATCGGCGTGTAGGGATCCAGCACGGCAATGCCGTTCAGACGGAACTGAACCGTATGGGGGCCGGCAAAAAGCGGATCATAGGGCAGAAGGCCCTCCCACAGGCCGTCGCCGCAGTCCTGCAGAGAGATGATCAGATGATCGCGCCCGATTTCCACGGAAACGCTCTCCGCGCCGGGTGCGTAATAGCGGAACAGAATATCTCCGTTGTCCTGAATGCATGCGCCGGTCTGCACGGGCGTGCCGGGATCCGGCCAGTTGGCGCCGATCCGCTGGGGGAGCATCGGGCTGAATGAAAGAACCTGCTCCCGAATGCCCCGGTTTTCCTGAAAGCTTTTGATGTAATCCATTGATCCTGCCTCCTCAAAAAAGTTTCAGATAGAAAAATTCCCGCTTTACGGCCGTTCACAGGCCGCCAAGCGGGAAAAACGGCGGCTCGAAAGCCGCCGAAGGATGCAATCTGTATCCACACAGATTCCGGATTCAAAAGTAATCATGCAGATGCTGGAAGTTACGCGCCCGCGTTGAGTTTCTTATCGAGTGCGGACTTCTTTCTGGCAGCCGTATTCTTGTGCAGAATACCCTTCGCGGCAGCCTGGTCGATTCTCTTGACAGCGACCTTGACGGCCTCTGCCTTGTCAGCGGCATTGGACTCGATCGCGGCGTTAGCCTTCTTGATCTCCGTCTTGAGCTGAGAGTTGATCATCTTGTTCTGCAGGGTCTTTGCAGCAGCGACCTTTACGCGCTTCTTAGCCGATTTAATGTTAGGCACAGTGGACACCTCCTCGATAACAGGATTATAATACGGCGAAACCGCCTGAACCGTATTGGTGGGCATAGATCCGCCTTGAACTCCAATAACGCAGAAATAATGATAACACATTGCCCCGGAAAAAGCAAGCGTTTTTTCCGGTTTTTTCGCAAAATACGCCCGGTGGATGCAGGATTTCCGAAAGACCACAAGATGCGGGGGCGGCGCGCATTTTTCTGTGGATTTTTCCGGCGGGCTGCTTTATAATGGAAGCAGAAAAGCGGCGCGCCGCACGGGTGTGCCGGGAAAAGCGGAGGAACGGTTATGTCAAAATTTTTCACAGCACATAAAATCTATGAAAACGTTACGCAGATCGGCGGTCTTGGCGGCGAGCTGTGCTATCTCATTGAGGGCGGGGAGCGCGCGGTGCTGATCGACGGCCTGACCGGTATCGGCAGCCTGAAAGCATTTGTGCGCGAGCTGACCGACCTGCCCGTAACGCTTGTGCTTACGCACGGCCATGTCGACCACGCGGGCGCGTCGTTTGAATACGGCGCCTGCCGTGTCCATCCGGCGGATATCGAACTGCTCTACAAGAACGGCGATCCCGCGCGCCGGTATGAATTTGTCACGCGCGGCAGGCCGGAAGGCGTGTTCATGCCGCGCACGGACGACGTTGTGCCGCTCTGCACGGTGCGGACGCTGCCGGTTTACGACGGCGATACACTTGATCTCGGCGGCTTCACGCTGGAAGCGATTGCCGTGCCGGGCCACACCAAGGGCACGCTGGTATTTCTGGACCGCGCGCACCGCACGGTCTATTCCGGAGATGCCTGCAACCCGAATACGCTGCTCGCCCTGCCGTGTTCCACGACGATCGAGACGTACAAGCAAAGCCTTCTGCATTTCGCGTCGTTTATCGATGAATTCGACGTATTGTACGGCGGCCACGGAACCGGCGCGGTGCCCAAATGCATCATCGGCGAAGCGATTGAGCTGTGCGATGAAATCATGGCGGGTACGGACGACCGGTACCCGATGGCGTTCCTCGGGCGCGATTTCCTCTATGCGCGCAGCTTTACCGGCGATTTTGAGCGCCGGGACGGCAAGCTTGCGAACATCGCCTATACAAAAGATCATATTTTCAACGCGAGGTGAGCGGCATGAAAAAGCCGAAAAACAAAAAGCGCCGCCGGCTTGTACTGATCTGTGCCGCCGGCCTGCTGATTGCGGCAGGTGTTGGCGCGGCGCTTTGCCTGATGCGCGACCCGGCGTATTATGAAAGTGTACGGCAGGAGCCGCCGGAAAGCACACCCGCCGCGACCGGCTCGTTCCTCCAGCCGTGGTACTGCGCGGACTGGACGGAGAACGACTTTGCGCAGCACATGGAGCAGCTTCTCGCGCTCGGCGCGGACAAGCTGATTCTGCAGTGGACGGCCGATACGCCGGACGGAAAGATTCAGTCGGTGTTTTACGATACATCACTGCCGGAGGGTTTCTTTGCGGAGAATGCCGAGCGCCATCCGAAAATGCTCGAAAACTGCCTGACTGCCGCCGAAAAAACGGGCGTCAAGGTGTTCATCGGGCTGAATCTCGCGGACGAATGGTGGAATTTTGCCGTCAGAGACGAAGCGTGGCGGGAAAAACAGAACGCGGTGTCCGAAGCGATGGCGCGGGAAATCTACGCGCTTTACAAGGAAAAATATCCGAACGCCTTTTACGGCTGGTACTGGGCGTGGGAGCTGACAAACGGCTTTAAGGGCGCAGAGGATGCCGCCGCGCTGATCAACGCCGATCTCGCCGTGCTGACCGAGCTGAACCCCGACCTGCCGCTTTTGCTCTCGCCGTTCAATTCCAGAAATTCAAGCTACAAGAGCGCCGAACGCGAGTGGACCGATTTCTTCGCGCAGGTGAACTTCCGCCCCGGCGACATCTTCTGCCTGCAGGACGCGATCGGAGCGGGGTGGATCGGGCTTTCCGATCTCGATTACTACTACGCCGCCGTAAAGCGCGCGGTGGAGACAAAGCCGGAGCTGCACTTCTGGGCAAACTGCGAGAATTTCACCAAGGACTACAAGCCCGCCGAAATCGAGCGCTTTCAAACGCAGCTCGACACCGCCGCGCGGTACACGGAGGAAATCATCAGCTTTTCGCTTTCCCATTATTACCTGAATCCCGAATTCGGCACGGAGCCGCGGGAAAACTACTGCGAAATGCTGGGGAGATAAAGGCGCTGCGGCGGGAGAGATTGTTCCGGAAGATCGACAAGGTTTTGACAAATGGATAGAAATACCCCTTGATTTATCCCCGGAAATACACTATAATAAACTAAGACA
>JBJEOO010000180.1:0-2277 GCA_051880755.1 Hominenteromicrobium sp. | reverse complement strand
CACGGGAAATTATTTCCATTGCCATTCAGCGCTGCGCGGCAGACCATGTTTCCGAGGCTGCCATCAGCGTGGTGCCGCTGCCCAACGACGAAATGAAGGGCAGAATTATCGGACGCGAGGGCCGCAACATCCGGGCAATTGAACAGTTGACCGGTGTCGACCTGATCATCGATGACACACCCGAGGCCATCACGCTTTCGAGCTTTGAGCCCGTTCGCCGTGAGGTGGCCAGAATTGCACTCGAAAAGCTGATTTCGGACGGACGTATTCACCCGACCAGAATCGAAGAAACCGTTGAGAAAGCCCGCCGCGAGGTCGATGCGACCATCAAGGCCGAAGGCGAACGCGCCGTGCTTGCCGCAGGCGTCAACGGCGTTCATCACGAGCTTGTCAAGCTGCTGGGCCGGCTGCGTTACCGCACCAGCTACGGCCAGAACGTGCTGAACCACTCCCTTGAAGTCTCGTACCTTGCCGGTATGATGGCTTCCGAACTGGGCCTTGACCCCACTGTTGCACGCAGAGCCGGTCTTCTGCACGATATCGGCAAGGCGCTCGATCACGAGATCGAGGGCTCGCATATCGAGATCGGCGTTGACATTGCCAGAAAGTACAAGGAAAGCGAAGCCGTTATCCACGCGATTGCCGCCCACCACGGCGACATCGAAGCCAAAACGGTTATTGCCTGTCTCGTACAGGCGGCTGACGCCATTTCCGCCGCGCGCCCCGGCGCGAGACGCGAAAACATCGAAAACTATATCAAGCGTCTTGAGAAGCTTGAAGCCGTGGCTGCATCGTTTGACGGTGTGGATCGCTGCTACGCCATTCAGGCCGGCCGCGAGATCCGCGTCATGGTAAAGCCCGAAGTGATCAACGATGAGAAAATGACGCTGCTCGCCCGCGACATCTGCAAAAAGATCGAGGAGGACCTCGAGTATCCGGGTCAGATCAAGGTGAACATGATCCGTGAAAGCAGAGCGGTCGACTTTGCGAAATAACATAGACGTCAACAAAGCTCACAACGAAATCACAGCAAAGACCTCCCGGTTTCCGGGAGGTCTTTTGTTCTGCCTTTTTTGCGTCGGTTCCGGTCAGTCCGGAAGAATGGTGCCCGCCTCCCCTTCCGCCCTCAAGCCCAGCAGAAGCGGCTGCTCTCCATCCCTTCCGGATACAAGATACACAAAATGCAGCTTTTTCATTTTTCTGCACAGGCCGATCGTATATTTCGTCCCGCGTGATTCGCCGTCCCAATAAAACACGGCGCAGTCGCAGTAATCGATAATTGCCTGATTGCGCTTCAGCGGCGCGCCGCGGCGGTACCGCCGGTAATCGGGCAGAAACTCCCGGCAGGCATAGCCGCGCTTCTGTGCCCAGAGCCGCGCGCAGGTATCCATACCCTTTGCCCCGCCGGAAACAACCTCCGTAACCCGCCCCGCAAGCTCCTGCGGGAAATACAGGTCCAAATCCATATTGCTGATTCCTCTTGACCCGAGAATTGCAACTTTCATGCTTCCGCCGCCTTTCATCGACTCTGCGCCTTATTTGATATTATTTTGATGCCTTTTTGCTATTATATTTATAGCACTTAATACATTATAGCGCACTTATTCGATAAAATAAAGTCAAAATGAAATGATATTTTGCTTTTTCTCGGAGTGATGCGTTATGAAGGGGATAACCGTTCGTCTTGATGATTTGACGTTGAACAAGCTGCATTATGTTTCCAATTATTATGAGCGGAGCGCCAGTTCTCAGATTGTCTATCTGGTGCGTGAGCTGATCCGTGATTTTGAAAAAGAACACGGTGAGATCACCTTTGAGAATGAATCCGGACAGAAATAATGAACGGGCTGCCCCCTCTTTTTGTGGGACAGCCCGCTTGTGTTCCGGGAACGGTGTGGATCAGAAGTAGATATCCTCCGGCTTGTCGTCATACACGCCGGTGCGGATGCTGCGCTTGCCCGGCAGCTTTTTCGGCACCTCCATGCCGTGCAGCTCCTGATACGATTCATATTCCGCTTTGGTTTTCGGCGGCGTGGGCATCAGGCCGGTGCATTCCGTAACGGACGCGGCGTCGGAGGTATCCGGAAAAATCTCCACATGCTCGCCGTAGGATACGCCCTGCTTTTCCGCTGAATCTTTCTGCATAACGAAACACTCCCTTCGCCATTAGCATGCGTCGGGAGCGTTTGCTTTATGCGCGGAAAACGCCGGCAGCCCAAGGGAGCCGCCGGCGTCTCTTCTTTCCGGATCTCAGAGCTTTACGACATTTGCCGCGCG
>JBJEOO010000179.1:0-9915 GCA_051880755.1 Hominenteromicrobium sp. | reverse complement strand
GCCGTCGTGCAGGGCTGGTATCCGGGCGCACGCGGCGGCAAGGCGATTGCCGAGCTGCTGTTCGGCAAGTATTCGCCCAGCGGCAAGCTGCCCGTTACGTTCTACAATTCGGCGGACGATCTGCCGGACTTCACGGACTACGCCATGGAAAACCGCACCTACCGCTATTTCAAGGGCGACGTGCTCTATCCGTTCGGCTACGGCCTGACGTACGGCAAGGTCAAGGTGCCGGACGCGACGCTGCGCGAGGAGGGCGATCGCTTTATCATCACGGCGACCGTCGCGAACAGCGGCCGTGCAACCGATGAGGTCATCGAGGTTTACATCCGCGACAATGAGTCGGGATTCGCGGTGCGCAACCACAGCCTGTGCGGCTTCAAGCATATTTCAATCGGCGAAAACGAGACGAAAACGGTCGAGATCACGGTGCCGAAAACCGCGCTGGAGATCGTCGATGATCACGGCGAGCGCCGTGTCGACAGCCACTGCTTCACGTTCTTCGTCGGTGTTTCCCAGCCGGATGAAAAGAGCTGCGCTCTGCTCGGCACGAAGCCCGCAGAGATCGAGCTGGATATCTGAATTTCAGCACACAAAGCCGCAGACGCGTGTCTGCGGCTTTACATTTTGCGGAAACCGGTGTATACTGAATTCATATTTTTTCGCGATGGGGGCGGCGGACGTGCAGACAAACAGTGATTTCTCAAAAGGCAGGGTTTCCGGCAATATCCTGCGCCTTGCGATGCCTATGGTGCTCGCGCAGCTCGTCAATGTTCTGTACAATATCGTCGACCGCATGTACATCGGGCATATTCCGGAAGCGTCCGTTGACGCGTTGACCGGCGTCGGCGTGACCTTCCCGATTCTGCTGATTGTCACGGCATTTGCGAATCTGTTCGGTACGGGCGGCACACCGCTCTTTTCCATGGCGCGCGGCGCGGCCAGAAGCGAGCAGGGCGGCGAACAGCGCGAGCGCGCGGCAGCCGTCATGAACAACACCTTCCTGCTGCTCGTGATTACCGGCGCCGTGCTCACGGCGGTGGTCCTGCTTGTCCGCAGGCCGGTGCTCTATCTTTTCGGTGCGAGCGACGTGACATACCCATATGCCGACAGCTATATTTCCGTTTATATGCTCGGCAGCGTATTTGTGATGATCTCGCTGGGCATGAACGGCTTCATCAATGCGCAGGGCTTTGCCAACAAAGGCATGATGACGGTGCTGATCGGCGCAGTCATCAATATCGCGCTCGATCCGCTGTTTATCTTCGTGCTCCATATGGGCGTGCGGGGCGCTGCGCTCGCGACCGTGCTCTCCCAATTCGTCTCGGCCATGTGGGTCATCCGGTTTCTGACCGGAAAAAAGACGCTCTTCCGGCTGGATTTCAAACACATGCGGCTGCGGCTTCGGCTGATCCGGGAGATTGTTTCACTCGGCATTGCCGGCTTCATCATGAGCTTTACGACGAGCGCCGTGCAGATTGTATCCAATGCCATGCTTTCGCAGTTCGGCGGGGATCTGTTTGTCGGCGTCATGACGGTCATCAATTCAATCCGTGAAATCACCTATGCGCCGGTCAACGGCATGACAAGTGCGGCCAATCCGGTGATCGGCTTCAATTACGGCGCGGGCGAGTACCGCCGTGTGCGCCGGGCGATTCAGTTCATCAGCGTGCTCTGTGTGGCGTATATGGTGGTCATCTGGCTGCTGCTGATGCTTTTCCCGAACGTGTTCATTTCCATCTTCAATGACGATCCAACCCTGACACAGACCTGTGCCGATGCCATGTTCATTTACTTTTTCGGCTGCTTCATGATGTCGCTGCAAATGGCGGGGCAGACGGTGGCGCAGGCGCTCGGGCGTTCCAGACAGGCGATTTTCTTCTCGCTGCTGCGCAAGGTGTTTATTGTGATCCCGCTGACATTGACGCTTCCGCACATTCCGGGCATCGGCGTCAACGGCGTGTTTCTGGCCGAGGCGATCTCCAATTTTGTCGGCGGCGGCGCATGCTATATTACGATGCTCTGCACGGTCTGGCGGGAACTGAAGCGAAAGGAAAAAGCAAAAGGAAAAGAAACAGAAATAGAAAGCAAAGGAGCTGTGCAGTCCCCCTGAACGGGGCGCACAGCTCCTGTTTATTCATCCGCCGGCTCCGGCTCGCCTTCGGGATTTTCGGAGGCTTCCGGCTCTGCCCGGGGATAATCGAATTCATCGAGCACGGTTTTGCCGTCGCGGTCGAGCACGATGAAATGCAGTGTGTAGGTTTCCGGATCACCGCCCGCAAAGGTGGTGTAAAGCAGGGCCGGAATGTAGATCGCCTGTGCCGCGGCGTTGTCGCGGATCGGGTTATACCGTGAGCGCTCGCTCTGCAGCGCTGCGGTTCTGCATGCCGCGTCCAGCGTCACGCTGTCCAGAAACGGCCAGTTCCCGTTTTCCGGCAGGGCGGCCAGTTGGCTGTCCAGACTTTCCCGAAGCGCCGCACAGACCGTATCGCGCTCCTCCTCGGTCATCTGCACCGTGCAGGAGCCGTCGTCGTTCATACTCACCGAGTCCAGCTCCAGCTTGCGGGCAAGCGCCGGGATATCGGCGCCGGTGAGCTTCAGCACCGATTCCGGGATGGTGACGACATATCCGCGGTTTGCGGCGGCCTCAGGGCTGGCCGCCGCCGTGGCGGAAGGCTCCGCCGGGGATTCGGTTTCGGCTTTCCGGCAGGCGGTCAAGCTGATCAGCAGGGCGGCGCTCAGAAGAAGCGCGCCGGCCCGGTATATTTTTCTTGCCATCAGGCATTCGTTCCTTTCCGCAGGTAAGATGGTTATAGCATACCGCATTTTCACGAAAAAGTCAAAACAAGGAAGAATTTCACAAGAAATCAGTGGAAAAGGGGAGAAAATCATGGTATACTATAAAAGAAAATCTGCGTGTAAAAGGGGCGTGCGGAATGGTTGGCGCGATTTTGGGCGATATTGCCGGCTCACGGTTTGAATTCAGCAAACCGAGCGGCTTCAACTATAAAACGGTCGAGCTGTTCGGAAGCGGCTGCTCTTATACGGATGACACGGTGATGACTATTGCGACGAAGTATGCGGTTCTGAACGATATCCCCTATGCAAAGGCGTACGGCATGTTCGGACGTCGGTACCGCAGCGTCGGCTACGGCACGATGTTTCAGAAATGGCTGGACGGTCACAGCGAGACGGGCTACGGCAGCTACGGAAACGGCAGCGCCATGCGCGTGAGCTACATCGCGCACCATTTCGATACGCTGGAGCGTGTCGAGCAGGAAGCCAAGAAAAGCGCCATATGCACGCATAACCACATTGAGGGCGTGAAGGCGGCGGTCGCGACGGCGGGGCTGATTTATCTGGCGCTGCAGGGCGAGCGGAAAAAAGCCCTGACCCAATATTTCCACAAGGAATTCGAGTATACGGTGCACAAGCCGCTTTGGGCCTACCGGCCCACGGGAAAGTTTGATGCCACGGCTGCCGGGACGATGCCGCTGGCCTTCCGGTGCTTCCTCGAAAGTGAGGATTGGGAAAGCTGTATCCGCAACGTGTTCAGCGTAAAGTGCGATACGGATACGGTTGCCTGCATCGCGGGCGGCATCGCGGAAGCATATTATAGGCGTACGGTGGAGAATGAACAGGAGCTTTTGAAGCGGTATCTGATTAAGCCGAACAAACTGGGCGAGTTTGACCGCTTCCTTTATGAGTGGGCCATACGGTAAAAACAGAATGAAAGGACGATCGTAACGATGATTATCGACACATACCAGTCCAGCGCGGTCATGAGAATCCTGCAGAGCGGGAAGGTTTACCGGGCAAAGCCGAGTATCTCCTTTAAAAAGGAATATGCCGCGCTGATCGATATGCTGGATCTGCATTGCGAATGCCCGATTTTCGGTGTGGTGCGCGGAAGAAAGCAGAATACGGGCGGGCGCGTTTCCGGCGCGGTGCGTATCCGGCTCAACGTCCCGCAGGAATATGTGAAGCTGACGGAGTATACCGTCTGGGCGGATTTTCTCTATAATTTCAAGTATACAAATCCGAAGGATTATTCGACGATTATCGTCGGCACGCAGGATGTCACCTCCACGGCGCATGCGCGCATTGTGGCGGATCTGAAGAACCAGCGCCCGCTGCGCGAATACAGGGTTCCGCAGGCCATTCTGGAATATATTGATCCGAAATGGGTTGTCCGGTATAAAATCATCAGCAATACCCGGGAGCAGGAGGATTGGAAGGAAAATTTCCTGAACCGGTTCAGACGGTAGATTTCAAGAAGGAGTTGTGGTTGAAATGAAAATCGGCAAATATATTCTTTCTCTCGACCAGGGAACGACCAGCTCGCGTGCCGTGCTGTTTGATGCGCTGGGCGGCGTGGCCGGCATGGGCCAGCGGGAGTTCACGCAGATTTACCCGCGCCCCGGCTTTGTCGAGCACGATGCGGTGGAGATTCTGCAGACACAGCTTTACGCGATGCGTCAGGCCGTACACGAAGCGGGCATCACCGCCGAGGACATCGCGGCCATCAGCATTACGAATCAGCGCGAGACGACCGTCGCATGGGACAGCGCGACCGGCATTCCGATCTGCAACGCGATCGTCTGGCAGTGCCGCCGTACCGCGCCGGAATGCGAGTGGCTCAAGGCGCAGGGCCTTGAGGATTATATCCATGAGACGACGGGCTTAATTATCGACCCGTATTTTTCCGGCACAAAGATGAAATGGATTCTTGAGCATGTGCCGCGCGCCCGGGAGCTTGCAAAGCTTCACCGCCTGCGCTTCGGCACCATCGATACATGGCTGGTCTATTCGCTCACCGAGGGCAAGAGCTATGTGACGGACGTTTCAAACGCTTCCCGTACGATGCTGTTTGACATCCGCAGGCTGGACTGGGACGAAAGGATGCTCGAAGTGCTCGGCGTCCCGCGCGACGCGCTCCCGCAGGTGGTGGAGTCCTCCGGCATTGTCGGCATGTGCGCGGATTCGGTATTCGGCCGTGAAATCCCGATTGCCGGCATCGCGGGCGACCAGCACGCGGCGCTGTTCGGCCAGTGCTGCTTTGAACGCGGCATGGCGAAGAATACATACGGAACGGGCTGCTTTGTCCTGATGAATACCGGGGAAGAGCCGGTGTTCTCCGATCAGGGTCTGATCACGACCGTCGGCTGGAAAATCGGCGGCAAGGTCACCTACGCGCTGGAGGGCAGCGCCTTCAACGCAGGCTCCGCGATCAAGTGGCTGCGCGACGAGCTGCAGCTGATCCGGAATCCGCAGGAAGCGGATCAGCTGGCCGAGACGGTTCCGGATACGGCAGGCGCGGTGTTTGTCCCGGCTTTCACGGGACTCGGCGCACCGTACTGGGATATGTATGCGCGCGGCGCACTGCTCGGCGTGACGCGCGGCACCTCCAAGGCGCATCTCTGCCGTGCGGTGCTGGAAAGCATCGCGTACGAGAGTCTGGATCTTTTTGAAGCGATGGAAGCGGGCAGCGGGACAAAGATTTCCGAGCTGCGCGTGGACGGCGGTGCGTCGAGAAGCCGCTTTTTGATGCAGTATCAGTCCGATATTCTGCACTGCACGGTGCGGCAGCCGGTCTGTCTGGAAACGACGGCGCTCGGTTCCGCCATGCTGGCGGGCCTTGCGGTCGGCGTCTGGGATTCTCTCGAGGAGCTTTCCACCATCTGGAAGCTGGGGCATGAGTATCAGCCGCAGATTGAGCCGGGCGCGGCGGCGCCTGCCGTTAAGCGCTGGCACAAGGCCGTGGCACGCAGCATGCACTGGGACACGGAGGACTGATGATTTTCTGAGCCGTGCCGTCCATTCGGGCGGTGCGGCTTTTGTGCGCAATACAGGTTGACAAGCGGATGAGAGTGTGATAATATAGCAGCATGTTAAATCAAAACAGTGAGGGGGCGGTCAGATGATCGCAATTATCGACTACGGCGCAGGCAATATCCGCAGTGTGGAAAAGGCGCTCGTGCATATCGGCTGCTCGGTACAGGTAACGCGGGATCCGGCTGTTCTGCTTCAGGCGGATGCGGCGGTGCTGCCGGGGGTCGGCTCGTTCGGAGACGCCATGCATGAGCTTCGGGCACGGGGGCTTGAGGAGCCGATCCGCGCGTTTATTGCGATGGGCAAACCGTTTCTCGGCATCTGTCTCGGCCTGCAGATTTTGTTTGAGAGCAGCGAGGAATCTCCGGGCGTGAAGGGGCTTGGCCTGCTGCGCGGCAGAATTGTCCGCATTCCGGCGGGCAGCGGGCTGAAGATTCCCCACATGGGCTGGAATTCTCTGGAAATTCAAAAGGCCGGCGGGCTGTTCCGGAATATCCCTGCCGAGCCGTATGTGTATTTCGTGCACTCCTATTATCTTCAGGCACAGGAGGATATTGTCACCGCCGCAGCACAGTACGGCGTGACCATCCATGCGGCGGTGCAGAAGGGCAATTTGCTCGCCTGCCAGTTCCATCCGGAGAAAAGCGGTGCGCTCGGCATCACGCTGCTGCGCAATTTCGCCGCTATGGCCGCAGGGAAGGGGGGAGAAGCCTGATGTATGCCAAACGCATTATTCCGTGTCTCGATCTGAAGAACGGCCGCGTGGTCAAGGGCACCAATTTCGTCAACCTGCGCGATGCGGGCGATCCCGTGGAAGCTGCGGCCGAATACGACCGTCAGTGCGCGGATGAGCTGGTTCTGCTCGATATCACGGCTTCCAGCGATGCGCGCAATATCATGATCGATATTGTGTCGCGTGTTGCGAACAGCATTTTCATTCCGTTTACGGTCGGCGGCGGAATCCGCACGGTGGATGATTTCACGGCGATCCTGCGCGCCGGCGCGGATAAGGTCTCCGTCAATTCGGCCGCGCTCAAAAACCCGCGGATTATCGAAGAAGCCGCGTACAAATTCGGCAGCCAGTGCGTTGTTGCGGCGATGGATGCCAAGCGCCGGCCCGATGGCGGCTGGACGCTGTATCTGAACGGCGGCCGTGTGGATACCGGCGTGGATGCGCTTGAGTGGGCGCGGCGCGTCGAAAAGCTCGGCGCGGGCGAAATCCTTTTGACCAGCATGGATTGTGACGGTACGAAAGCGGGCTATGATCTGGAGCTGACGCGCGCCGTTTCCGAGTCGGTCGGCATTCCCGTCATCGCTTCGGGCGGCGCGGGAAAGCCGGAGCATTTTACGGACGCGTTTACAAAGGGCAGAGCCGATGCGGTGCTTGCCGCCTCGCTGTTCCATTTCCGGGAAATCGAAATCCCGGACCTCAAGGAATACCTCGCCGCACAGGGAATTCCCGTGCGCAGGACAAAATAAACCGAAACCGGTATGAACGGAAAGTGTCTTTGCATATTCTTGTGCAGAGGCACTTTTTCTTTTGAGGAAGGGATGGTCATGGTGATGCAGATTCGGATCGGAAAAAGAAAGAAAGTACTTTCTCTGCTGCTTGCAGCCGTGCTGTCTGCCGTGCTGCTCTGCCCGGCTGCGCCGCAGGTTTCGGCGGAAACGCTTGATCTGCCGGCGCCGGCGGCCGTGCTGATGGAGTTTTCCACCGGTCAGGTGCTCTATGAAAAAAGCGCGCACGAGCAGCGGCCCTGCGCGTCGATTACCAAGGTGATGACGCTTCTGCTGGTTTTTGAAGCGATTGACAGCGGCGTGCTGCATTATGACGACATGCTGACCGCTTCCGCGCATGCGGCCGGTATGGGCGGCTCGGATATCTGGCTGAGGGAAGGTGAGCAGATGACCGTCGACGACCTGATTAAGGCATGCGTTGTGATGAGCGCGAATGACGCGGCTGTGGTGCTGGCGGAGGCCGTCGCAGGCACCGAAGAGGCGTTTGTTCAGCGCATGAACGCGCGTGCGGCGGAGCTGGGCATGGCGGATACGACGTTCAAAAACTGCAACGGGCTGGACGAGGACGGCCACCTGACGAGCGCGTATGATGTGGCGGTGATGAGCCGCGCACTGATGCGGCATGAGAAAATATTTGACTATACGCTGATCTGGATCGATTATGTGCGCGACGGACAGACGCAGCTGGTCAACACGAATAAGCTGGTCCGCTCCTACAACGGCATCAAAGGCCTGAAAACCGGCACAACAAGCGCGGCGGGAAGCTGCATCTCTGCGGCAGCGGAACGAAACGGCATGACACTGATCGGCGTTGTGCTCGGTGCGGAAAACACGAACGACCGCTTTTCCGCCGCGTCCTCGCTGCTCGATTACGGCTTTGCCAACTGGAAAATCACCGTTCCGGAAGCGCCCGGGCTGCCGGAAATGCCGGTGACGGGCGGCATGACGGACTCGGTGCGGCTTCAGGCAGCCGCGCCGCAGGGCGTGCTCACCGCAGTTTCGGAGCAGGGGGCGGTCGAAGCGAAGCCGGAGCTGCCGGAAAGCATCGAAGCGCCGGCGGAAGCCGGGCAGCAGGTCGGCATTATCCGTGTCACGCTGAACGGAGAGACGGTGGAGGAGATCCCCGTCACGGCGGCAGAGCGTGCCGAGGCCATCACATTCGGCTCGGCCATGCGGTACCTTGCCAAATGGTTTTTCCTCGGCAATACGGCGGATTCCGCAGGATAAAATTAACTTTTCGTGAAAATGACGTTCTAGTCTTGCAAATTGCGCCGAATTATTGTATTATAAAAGCAAGAAAAGATTTGACTTATGATGGCTTATAAGTGAAATAAACAGGAGGCAACGAAAATGTCATTAAAGTTGGACTGCGGATACCTGAAAGGCTTTATCGGCGATCATGAATATTCTGCAATTGCTTCGCAGGTTCAGAGTGCGCATGCGCTTCTGGAATCCGGCGAAGGTCCCGGCAATGATTTTCTCGGCTGGGTAACCCTTCCGACAACGTATGATAAGGAAGAATTTGCGCGCATCAAGGCGGCTGCGGAGCGCATCAAGAAGAATACGGATGTCTTTGTCGTCATCGGCATCGGCGGCTCTTATCTGGGCGCGCGCGCGGCCATTGAATTTCTCAAGAGCGAGCATTATAACGCACTTAAAAAGGATACCCCGGATATCTATTTCACGGGCAACAGCATCTCCTCGTCCGCACTGGCGGAGCTTGTTGAGATCTGCGAGGGGCGCGACGTCTCCATCAACATGATTTCAAAGTCCGGCACCACGACCGAGCCGGCCATCGCGTTCCGTGTGTTCCGCGAGATTCTGGAGAAGAAGTACGGCAAGGAAGAGGCCAGAAAGCGTATTTTCTGCACGACCGATAAGGCGCGCGGCACGCTGAAGCATCTGGCGGATCAGGAAGGCTACGAGACGTTCGTCGTTCCGGATGACGTCGGCGGCCGTTATTCCGTACTCACCGCGGTCGGCCTGCTGCCCATCGCCGTCGCCGGCGCGGATATTGACGCGCTGATGGCCGGTGCGAGAAAGGCGCAGGAGGCGTACAGCAATCCGAATCTGGAGGAGAACGACTGCTATAAGTATGCGGCGATCCGCAATATTCTGTACAACAAGGGCAAGACCACGGAGGTCATGGTCAGCTACGAGCCTTCCTATACGCTCATGAACGAGTGGTGGAAGCAGCTTTACGGCGAGAGCGAAGGCAAGGACGGCAAGGGCCTGTTCCCGGCATCCGTCGTGTTCTCCACGGATCTGCATTCCATGGGCCAGTATATTCAGGACGGCCGGCGCAATCTCTTTGAGACGGTTATGCTGTTTGAGAAGCCGAAGCGCGAGATCGTTATCGGCAATGACCCGGAGAACGTGGACGGCCTCAATTTCCTGCAGGGCAGAAGCATGGCGTATATCAACCGCAAGGCGTTTGAGGGCACCGTGCTCGCGCATAACGACGGCGGCGTGCCGAACGTCGTGATTACGGCGCCCGATTTCTCCGAGGATACGCTCGGCCAGATCATCTATTTCTTTGAGAAGGCCTGCGCGATTTCCGGCTATATG
>JBJEOO010000178.1:0-9991 GCA_051880755.1 Hominenteromicrobium sp. | reverse complement strand
TGAAAGGGCCGTATGCTTGCGGAAGGGAGAACGGTATGATCGGCATCATCGGAGCGATGAGCATGGAGGTGGAGGGGCTGATGGCAGCCCTCACCGATACAACGGAGGAAACACTTTGCGGTCTGCGTTTTGTCAGCGGCAAATTGAGCGGCGTGGACGCGGTCGTCGTCAAGTGCGGCGCGGGCAAGGTGAACGCCGCAATGTGCGCGGCGGCGATGCTGCTGCGGTACGCGCCGAAGCTCATTATCAGCACCGGCGTCGCGGGCGGCATCGGCAAGGGTGTGAAGATCGGCAATCTGGTCGTCGCTGAGCACAGCGTGCAGTACGATTACGACACCACTGCCGTCGGTGAGCCGAAGGCGGGCGTGACAATCTGCGATGAGCAGCAGATGGTGGAGCTGCCCACGAGCGCCGCGCACAATGCGGTTCTCGCCCGCTATGCACAGGATATTTACAACGGTGTGCACACCGGCGTGATCGCAACGGGCGACCGCTTCGTGGCGGATTCCGCGTTCTGCGAGCAGCTTCGGGCGGAGTTCGGCGCGATCGCCTGCGAGATGGAGACCGGCGCGATCGCCCACGTCTGCGCGGCAAACAAGACGCCGTT
Organism: Hominenteromicrobium sp.; assembly: GCA_051880755.1. GTDB lineage: Bacteria > Bacillota > Clostridia > Oscillospirales > Acutalibacteraceae > Hominenteromicrobium. The sequence goes on along the minus strand of JBJEOO010000178.1, from coordinate 9,384 downwards.
CTGCGGCCTGCGCGCGATCTCGGACAACGCGAATGAGGACGGAAACGTCGATTTTGCGACCTTTGCGCGCGATTCCGCCGAAAAATGTATTGCGCTCCTGAAAGCGTCGCTCCCGTCGCTCGACCGCGTATAACGGCAAAAAACGAAAAGAGGTATGGCTATGCAGAACAAATATCTGGCCATGACGCCGCCGATGGGCTGGAACTCATGGAACACGTTTACATGGAACATCAACGAGGAGCTGATCCGCGGCGCGGCAGACGCGCTGTGCGAAAGCGGACTCAAGGACAAGGGCTACGAGTATGTCGTCATCGACGACTGCTGGAGTCTCAAGCAGCGCGACGAGAACGGCCGTCTGGTCGCCGACCCGGAAAAGTTCCCGCACGGCATGAAGGCGGTTGCCGATTACGTCCATTCCAAAGGCCTGAAGTTCGGTATGTACTCCTGCTGCGGCACGCACACCTGCGCGGGCTATCCCGGCAGCTTTGAGCACGAATTTGAAGACGCGGAGACGTTTGCCTCCTGGGGCGTCGATTATCTGAAGTACGACAACTGTTACAAGCCGAAGCACATCGACGGCGAGGTTCTCTATAAGCGCATGTCGCTTGCGCTGCGCAACTGCGGGCGCGACATCGTGCTTTCCGCCTGCAATTGGGGCACGGAGGACGTGCACAGCTGGATTCAAGGCTCCGGCGCGCAGCTTTTCCGCTCCACGGGCGACATTCAGGACAACTGGCAGTCGGTGAAGAACCTGTTCCTCTCGCAGCTTGACAAGACGGCGTATTCCGGCCCGTTCTGCCACAACGATATCGACATGCTGATTGTCGGCATGCACGGCTCGAGCAACGATGCGCATATCGGCGCGCTCGGCGCGTGCTCGGACCTCGAATACCGCACGCATTTTGCGCTCTGGGCGATCATGGGCTCGCCGCTGATGATCGGCTGCGACGTGCGCAGGATGTCGGCGGCAACGCTCGAGACGCTCGGCAACGAGGATCTCATCCGCATCAATCAGGATATTGAGTGCCGCGGCCCGTACTGCATCCGCCAGTGGAACAACCCGGAGAATGTCATGGCGCTCGTCAAGCCCCTTTCCGACGGCTCACTTGCGATCTGCTTCGTGAATCTCAGTGAGACGAGAAGCGAAATGTCGCTGCAGTTCTGGGATCTGGGCATCCCGTACGCGGCGAATATGGGTCTGGAATTTTATAACTGCTACACAAAGGAGAACGAGGGCAAATTCGCGGAGCGGTACGTTGCGCAGATTGAACCGCACGATACAATGGTATTCATCGCGAAGCCCGCAAAGCTCAAATAATGGCGAACTATAAAACCTGCCGCACCTGCGGCGCGCCGCTCGGGGGCGACGACATCGCGATTTATAGGAAGCTGGTTTACCGCGGTGCAGAGGATTTCCTCTGCATCTCGTGTTTGGCGGACTATTTTCGCTGCCCGAGAGAAGAAATTGAAAAGCGGATCCGCTACTACCGCGAAAGCGGCGAATGCACGCTGTTCCGCTGATGCTCATTGAGGGAGGGTTAATTTATGAAAATCTATGATTTGTCGAAGGAACTGTTTTCCGCCGCCGTCTTTCCGGGCGACCCCGCGCCGGAGAAACGCCCGGTTATGGAGATCTCGGAAACCTGCCCGTGCAACCTGACTATGCTGACGCTCGGCAGTCACAACGGCACGCATATGGATGCCCCAAAGCACTTTGTCGCGGGCGGCAAGGACATGGCGCAGGTCTCGCTCGAAAAATGCGTCGGCCCGTGCAAGGTGATTGCGCACAGCGGCCTTTTTACAGCGGAGGACGCGCACCGCGCGCTCGCGGACGGCACCAAGCGCCTGCTGATCCGCGGTGAAATCGAGATCACACCGGAAGGCGCTGAGGCGCTTGCCTCGGACGGGCTGTGGTTCCTTGGTGTGGAGGGCATGACGGTCGGCGGCAAAACAACGGGCGCCGTGGTACACCGCGCGCTGCTCGGCGCGGAAATTGCGCTGCTCGAATCGGCTGTGCTGGACCGTGTTCCGGCGGGCGCATATTTTCTTTCGAGTGCGCCGCTCAACATGCAGGGGCTGGACGGTTCGCCGTGCCGCCCGCTGCTGATCGACTTTGAAGAAGGGGGAAAGGGATGATGGAAACGGTTTCGATTTCCGCGGCTGTGCTGGTTACACTCAGCCTTGAGCTGCTGTTTTCACTGGCGCTGCCGATCGGCGCGATTGTAATCTGGAAGAAAAAGACGGACGTCAGCCTTGTCCCGTTCGGTATCGGTGCAGCGGCGTTTTTCGTGTTTTCCATGGTGCTCGAACAGCTCGTCCATTTTCTGGTTCTCGGTCTGAACGCATCCGTTTCGGATTTCCTGCTCAGCCGCCCGTGGCTGTATGCGATATACGGCGGCTTTGTTGCCGGCCTGTTTGAGGAGACGGCCCGTTTCCTCGTTTTCAAGACCATGATGCAGAAAAACATCGGGCGCGAGAATGCGATCACCTACGGTCTCGGACACGGCGGACTGGAATGCTTTTTGATTCTCGGCATGACGATGATTTCCAATCTGCTGATTTCGGCGATGTTCAACAGCATGGGCGCGGAAGCGTTTATTGCGCAGTATACGCCGGACCAGACGGATGCCGTGGTTCAGGCGATTGAGCAGATCAATGCGATTGATCCCGTCGCCGCTATTCTGGCGTGCGTGGAGCGCGCCTGCTCGCTGGTGCTGCAGGTGGAGCTGTCCGTGCTGGTGTTTGCGTCCGTACGGCTCGATAAATTCTGGCTGTATCCGGTGAGCATTCTGCTGCATATGGGCATCGATTTCTTTGCGGCGCTGTATCAGACCGGCACGCTGCCGTCGATTTATCTGCTGGAGGGTTTGCTGGCTGTCTATGTTGCCGCACTGTTCTTCGTCGTCCGCCGCGTTTACAATAAGCTTCCCGCAGAGCAGCCGCGCGCGCTCGACCGATTCGGGAGGCCGATCTGATGGGATTTGAGATTGCAGGCTGTTCCAAATTGACACAGGCGCAGTGCGCGGAGATTGAAGCGCTGCAGAAATCGGTTTATGATGCGGAAGGCCTCCAGAATGGGGCATGGCTTTCCAATGAAATCAATTTTGACCGCTCGGTGCCGTGCTTTTTCCTCGGCTATGCGGACGGCGCGCTCGTCTCGTTCCTGACGCTGTTTTTACCCACGCGGCAGGAAGGCGAGGTCACGGCGTTTACGGCAATCGACCAGCGCGGAAAGGGTTATTTTACCGCGCTTTTGCGGGCGGCGGGCGCGGTGCTCGCGGAAAATCATGTGCCAAATTTCCTTTTTGCGCTCGAGTCGAAAAGCGAGACCGGCATGGCCTATCTGCAAGCACATTTTCCGCAGGCGGTGCACAGCCATACCGAGTACCGCATGTTCCGTGAACCGGATGTGCAGCCGCTGGCGCCGCATATGACTGTGCGGCCGGTGACGCAGGAGAATCTGGAGGACTTCATGGCCGTGTCCGTCAAGGAATACGGCGGAGACCGCATGACGGTGGAGGCGGTGCTGACCTCTGAGCTGCGCCGGGCGTATCTTGTTTACGACGGCACGAAGCCGGTCGGCGTTTTTGAGCTTGCGGACGGCGAAGCGCTGACACTCTGCGGTGTCGCGGTGGCGGAGGAGGAGCGCGGCAAGGGCTACGGCAACACCATTGTGCGCGCGGCGCTGAATTTCGCGGCGGAAGCGGGCAAGCGTATCGAGCTTGATGTGGATTCCGGCAATCCGCCCGCGCTGGGGCTTTACCGCAAGTTCGGCTTCCGGCCGACCTTCGAGGTGCAGTATTGGCGCGCGGGCATCCCGATTCAAATGAAATAAAATCAAAACACCCGCCGGGCAAATACGCCCGGTGGGTGTTCGCATAGCAGGAATTTCACAGGCGCTAGAGCTGCATGCGCTCCAGCGCGCAGTATTGATAGGGCTTAAAGCCGAATTTCTCGTAAAATGAAACCGTTTTGGGGTCGGAAGGCATGACCTTGATGTGCAGAAAATCCCTGTATTTTTCGAGCAGGCGGCGCATCAGCTCCGCGCCGATGTGCAGGCCCTGATAAGCGGGATCAACCAGAAAATAGTGGATGAACGCCACGGTTTCGCCGTCGTCCAGCCCGCGGATCAGCCCGATGAGCCGATCGCCGTCCCAGGCGGAGATCACCTGCTGGGAATTGCGCATGGCGCGGACCAGCTTTTCCGGGTATTTTCCGGATTCCCAATGGACGGATAAAAAGAGCGCTTCCAATTGCTGCGCTGTAAATTCGTGTGTTTCTTTATAAACAATATTCATAGTATGCCGCCCTTATTCGGGAATGCGCACGCTGCCGAGCAGGACGGGCGCGGTGCCGTTCAGAACGGCAGTGAACCTGCCGCAAAGCGGCGAGGGTTCGACATTCAGGCCGTCCAGCTCCCCGACAGGCACCCAAACGCTTTCGAGCTGGCCGAAATCCGCTTCGGTCGGCGCGCCGGCCGGCTCCGTTGTATCCAGCGTGCAGAGAATAATGTGCTGCACACGATGCGCGTATTCGGGGTAGAGGGTGCGAATCTCCCCGCTCTCAAAAATCTCTTCGCATACGGCCGCAAGGCGCCGGGGCGTGATGCGATAGCCGGTTTCCTCCAGACATTCGCGCACAACGGCTTCCTCCATCGTTTCAAAGCGATGCTGCCCGCCGCCGGGCAGCGAGTAGTAATCGCCGCGGTAATCGTCGCGGCTGCGGTTCAGAAGCAGCTTTCCCTCGTGCAGAATCAGGGCCTTGGAGGTGCTGCGGATAAACGTATCCATATCAATCGCACCGTTAATAATAACGGATGACGGCGATGACCTTGCCGAGAATCGAGACCTCGTCCGAGATGATCGGCTCAAAGTCTGGGTTTTCCGGCTGAAGGCGGAAGGTTCCGTTTTCCTTATAGAAGCGCTTGACGGTTGCTTCGTCGCCGATCATGCCGACAACGATCTCGCCGTTTTCCGCGACGGGCGTCTTTTCCGCGATCACATAATCGCCGTCGAGAATGCCGGCGTTGATCATGCTCAGGCCGTCCACATGCAGGGCAAAAAGCTCCTTATCGCTTCTGTCGGGGTAGGGGATGTAGCCCTCAATGTCCTCAACCGCAAGGATCGGCAGACCGGCCGTGACCTTGCCGAGAATCGGCACCTGCTTGGCCGCCGCTGCGCCGACGATATGGATCGACCGGTTGAGGCCGGCATCGCGCGTGATATAGCCGAGCGCTTCAAGCGATTTCAGGTGAGAATGAACGGTCGAGGTGGAACGCAGGCCGGTAGCCGCGCAGATTTCACGAACCGAGGGCGGCACAGCGCGCTCTGCCATCGTGGAGCAAAGATAATCGTATACAAGCTGCTGGCTCTTCGTCAGAGTTGCCATGATAGATTCCTCCGTTTTCGCGGCCGCAAAAAGCCACGGTACTATTCTGTGTCCATTGTAACACATCCGTTCGCAAATTTCAAACAATTGTTTGATTTTTTCCAAAAAAATTTCCGGAACAGGGGTAAAATTGCGTTCATAAAAGTGTTCAAAAATCTTTAATTTTTATTCACGGCTGATTAACAACTATTTTTGGCGATGGGGTATAATATACTCGTATTCAATAGATAGGAACCGCACCTTTCTTGGATACATGTTCTACCCTCCTCAATATACCCCTCAAGCTAAAGGGAAAAGGACCGAGCCGCATCGGTCCTTTTTCCTTTTCCTTTTTTACCGGTTTCCGCATATTGCGGTGCGATTTGCCCATACTACACATATCCAAATTCAACACCGGATGAGAGGTATAAGCATATGGCTATGCACATGAAAAGCGAACAGGAAGAGAAAGCAAAAAAGGGCGGCTCAGAGAAGCGGGGGTTTTATATCGCTCTGGCGGTCTGCCTGACGGCAATCGGTATTGCCGCGTGGAGCACATACGATACGGTTTCGGGCTTTCTGGAGCCGGTAAACGGCGAGGCGGAAAGCGCGGGGACGAGCAGCGCCTCCCCGGCGGCAGCCGCGTCCCCTGCGCCGGCTGAGGACGATCCGGAAAGCAGCGTCTCTGCCGGACACGCACAGGGCACGGCGTCTGAAATCGTTCTGGAGCCGGATCCTGCGCAGCAGGCGGCCGAGGCCGAGTCGGAACCGGAACCGGCTGAAGCCGAACCGGAGGAAGCGCCGGCAGAGGAGACAGTCGCCGAGCCGGACTATACGGTCAGCGACCGTTTTCTGAGGCCCGTAGGGGGTGATACGGTGCTCACGCCTTTCTCGGAAGCACCGGTCTATTCGGAAACCATGCGTGATTACCGCGCGCATATGGGCGCGGATTACGCCGCGGAACACGGGGAGACGGTCAAGGCAGCCGCAAACGGAATTGTCAGAGAGACGTATACGGACATGCTGCTCGGCAATACAATTGTGATAGAGCACGGTGCGTACACCTTCCGCTATTGCGGCCTTGGCGAAACATTTCTCGTCGACCCGGGTGAGGTTGTCTCCGCCGGTCAGGATATCGGCAGCGTGACCGCCGCGCCGTTTGAATCGGCTATGGCGTCTCATCTGCATCTCGAGGTCATACAGGACGGCAAGGCCATTGACCCGGAAAGTCTGCTGCCGTAAACCGGTTTCAGCCGGCATGCCCCCGGCATCGTTTTAGGGGCACAGGGAACGGAGCGCAGGAAATGCAGCCTGCGCTCCGTTCTTTTGCGCAGAGCGGATGAATTTTCAAAAACGGCTTGTTCTTTTTGAAAAATATGCTATACTGAAGGTGCTGCAGGACGCACACGGGGTGCGTGCCGGGCAGTGGGGAATTTACAGGATAGGAGTTGGCACAGTGAAAATCACAGAAATGGTCGTTACTACGGCCGAAAAAAACATGGAAAAACAGATTCTGCCGCGCGTGACGGCGGATATCAACACGGAGCTTCACGTTCTGAATGTCTATCGGGATGCCAGAAAGCAGAAATGGCTGGGCTTCGGCAGCGCGCTGACGGATTCGGCGGCGTATTGCTATGCTCAGATGCCTGCGGACAAGCAGGCGGAGATCATCCGCCTGTTTTACTCCAAGAAGGAAGGCCTTGGCTACGATCTCGGCCGCATGCACATCGGAAGCTGCGATTTTGCCACGGAGGAATATGCGTATACGGAGCCGGGCGACCGTGACATGAAGACGTTTGACTTGGGGCAGGACCGGCAGTATGTGCTGCCGATGGTCAAGGATATTGTAGCGGCGGCGCCGGAGCTGTTCCTGTTTGCCTCGCCGTGGAGCCCGCCATACTGGATGAAGAGCGCCGGAACGGTGCGCTTCGGCGGCAAGTTGCTGGATGAATGGAAAACACCGTGGGCGGAGTATGTGGCGCGCTATATTGAAAGCTACGCGGCGGAAGGCATTTCAATTCCGGCCATGACCGTGCAGAATGAGCCGTGGGCCGCGCAGACTTGGGAAAGCTGCCAGTACACGGCGGAGGAAGAAGCGGAGCTGATCCGCGATCACCTCGGCCCGGTTATGGATGCGCACGGTCTGCCGATGAAGATTATCATCTGGGATCACAACAAAGAGCGCGTCTATGAGCGCGCATGCAGAACGCTGAAGGATCCTGAAGTTTGCAGCCGCGTGTGGGGCATCGGGTTCCACTGGTATTCCGGCGATCATTTTGACGGCCTGAAGCTGACGCACGAGACCTTCCCGGATAAGGTACTGATCGAGACGGAATACTGCCTCGGCCTGAACCGGAACGGCGGCGTTTCGGGCGGCGCGCTGCGCTATGCGCGTGAGATTCTGAACAACATGAACAGCGGTATGAGCGCTGCGGTGGATTGGAACCTGCTGCTGGATCAAACCGGCGGCCCGTACCACTACCGCTATACCGGATGCGCTGCGCCGGTGATGGTCAACACCGATACCAAGGAAATTGAGATTCAGCCGATGTACTACGGCGTCGCACATTTCTCAAAATACATCCCGCAGGGTTCGACATGTCTGGCAACCTCCTCGTTTGACCGGGAAGTTTCGCTGACGGCCTTTGAACGCCCGGACGGCAAGGTTGCCGTGGTTGTCATCAACGAGGCGGAGACGGAGAAATCCGCGTTCCTGCGCATGGCGGATCACACCGCGCCGCTGGTGCTCGAACCGCGTTCCGTGACGACGCTCGTGATCGAAGCATAAATCGCCATACATAAACAAAAAAGCGTGGCTGCAAAAACAGCCACGCTTTTCTTATGTGCGCCCGGTGAGCGCACATTCTATAGGGTGAAAGTCCCGAAGTCGCCCGGTAGCGGGAAGATTTAGCCAAAGGCAAGGGTGTCCGTCGTGAGGCGGAATCTGAAGAAAGCCGGATTTTGGGAGTTGAAAGGTCTCCCAATGGGCAAAACTCTGGCCTGACGAACAGAAATCGCATATAAGGCCGCCAGCGAGGGTAAGTTTGCATAGCAAAACAAAGCCCAATAGCTACACGGAATCGCTCGCGGTAAATGCGGCAGGTAAAGAGGGAAAGAATGTGTGAGTACCCGGGGAGGTCTCACAGCCGCATGAAGTAGACATATTCGAAAAAAATGCGTAGTAACAACGAACTGTGAGAAGTCAGCAGAGGCCATAGTACCGGGGGGAAAAAAAAACTCGGGAAGGGCCGAACAATCGTTAGTCCTTATGAAACGAAAGAAGGAGGTCAACATGGTGAAAGCAGAATATTCGGAATCCCGGAGCTGCCCACAAAAGGATAGTGCGGAACATGAAGAATATGTGGGAGCGCAGAGTGTTGGCGGTCAGGAAGTCGGAGAACAGGACGGTGCAGACTTGCTTGAGAGGATACTGAGCAGAGATAACCTGAACAGGGCCTACAAGCGGGTGAGAGCCAACAAGGGAGCGCCGGGAATTGACGGCATGACCATCGAGGATGCGCTACCTTGGTTGAGAGAACACCGGGAAGAACTTCTGGAAACAATTCGGCAAGGGAAGTACAAGCCCCAGCCGGTGCGCCGGAAGGAAATCCCCAAGCCGGATGGCGGGGTGCGAAAGCTGGGTATTCCAACTGTCATAGACCGCATCATCCAGCAGGCAATCGCACAGCAACTGGTTCCAATCTATGAACCGCTGTTCTCGGAGGACAGCTACGGCTACCGTCCGAACAGAAGCGCCCAGCAGGCGATACAGAAAGTAAAGTGGTATGCGGAACAAGGGTACACCAGCGCAGTACTGGTAGACCTGTCCAAATACTTTGATACTCTGAATCACGAACTGTTGATGAATTTGCTGCGAAAGAACATCCATGATAAGCGAGTAATAGAACTTATTAAGAGGTATCTAAAAGCGGGAGTTATGGAGAACGGATTGCTTGTCAAGACCACAGAGGGAAGTACCCAGGGAGGCCCATTATCCCCACTGTTTGCTAACATCTA
>JBJEOO010000177.1:0-10105 GCA_051880755.1 Hominenteromicrobium sp. | reverse complement strand
AAATTGAGCTGTGGCGTATCAACGATTCCCCTCTGGCGCCTAAATTCAACGTTGTAGAGCGCCCGAATAACTGGGTCAAAAACCTCAAGGCCTCTGTCGGCCTGTCCGACACACAGGCTCTCCAGCTTGAATTCTGGCAAAGCTTCAACGACTACGCGTTTGAAAAACCCGAATTCAGAAAAGTCTTTTCCAAACACAAGGCGCAGCCGCAGAACTGGTATTCTTTCAGTATCGGCAGTTCCGTACTTGAATTGGAAATCTCCGTCAATACGCAAAAAAAGCTGCTCAGCGCGGCTATCTATATTCATGACGATATGGAAACTTTCGCGAAGTTTGCCGCACATAAGGAAGAGATTGAAGACGAACTGAAAATGCCGCTCAATTGGGTCACGGCCAGCAAGGACTGCCGCATACAGGCGCGCCGCGACGGCGACATCAAAGCGGATAACACGGCATGGACTGCTTATTTCGATTGGTACTGTGACATGGCGTTCAAACTGCGCAAAATCGTCAACCAATATAACACCTAACACGTTGGATCTGTCGGAGGAAAACAAAATGCCGCGTCTGAGTATGGAAAGGCGTGTATTCCTGTTATATTGAAGCATATTTTGGAGGAGGTAAAACGCTGTGAACACTGCGTGCCGAATCAAAGAAATGGCCGGGCAGAGCGGCTTTTCTGAGGCAGGGTTTGTGGATACGAGCCGTCTGACGTTTTATCCGGAAATCCGGAGAATATGCGAAGAAAATGCGTGCCGCTGCTATGGGGCTTCCTGGGCGTGCCCGCCGGCCGTCGGCACCTTGGAGGCATGCCGCGGGCGCGTTCTGCAATACGACAAAATGCTGCTTCTTTCCAAAAAATACACGCTGGAGGATTCCTTCGATTTCGAGGGCATGCGCGCCGGGCTTTTCGATTTCAAGAAAACGATTGACGCATTTGACCGGAAGCTCCGGACCCTCCTGACCGATTATCTTCTGCTTTCCAACGAGGGCTGCGGAAAATGCGCCGTGTGCACCTACCCGCACGCACCCTGCCGGTTTCCGGAGACGCTGCACCACGCGCTGGAAGGATACGGCTTCATCGTCAGCGAGCTTGCCAAGGAAGCGGGCATCCGCTGCAACAACGGCGCGGATACCGTGACCTACTTCGGCGCGCTGCTTTTCCATTCGACATAAAACAGCCCACACACGCCTTGACGCCGCGCCGGATATCGGGTAAACTGAAGGCGGAAGAACAGCACCGCCGCTTTCCGAAAGGAGGATGCCCCGTGAAGAAACGCGTTTTCCCCGTCCTGTTTATCCTGCTTCTGCTCTGCTTTTCCGGCTGCACCGGAAGCGCGGAGGTCCCTGCGCCGGAATTTGGCACGGCGGACGGCGGCGTTTCAGCCGTGCGTTTTTATTTCGACGGCGAAAGCCCCGTCTTTCTCGAAAACGGCGTCACCGACGACGAAGCCGGCACGCTCCGCCTGAACCCCCCGTATCAGCATGTGTTCGACCTCGAGGTGCTGGATTCGACCGGCGCGGAAACGGTTTACAGGCTGCCCGAGCGCTATGCCGTGCTGCGCGATGCGGGCGAAATCGAGGGCATTCTGATTTACAGCGAGTACGCCTACGCCGCCGTGCAGGAAACGGACGGCCTGCGCCTGCACCCGCTCTCTCCCGGCGCGCCGACCATGCGCTGGGACGAATTCTACGCCGCGGCGCTGAAGCACGCCCGGGAAAGCTCCGAGCTTTCCGGCGTTGAAAACTACGGCTTTTAAAACCGCATGACAGTAAAAGGATCTGCCAGAGCCTGTCTGACAGATCCTTTTTTGTGCTTACAGATTGAAATACGCCTTGATTCTGGCTGCCGCCTCCTCCGGCGGAACATCGGTGTTCTCGATGCGCAGATAATGCTCAAACGGCAGCTCGCCCGGCTCACTGAGCAGACGGCAGCAGCTGTCGTCATCCAGCAGACGCGCACGCGAGGCTTCAAGATCGCGCTTTGTCGGTTTGTGCTTCAGGCGGTTTTCGGTCTCGTTGCGCGCAAGGCGCACTGCCTGCGGCGCGATCAGCTCCACATAATAGAACTCCGTATCCGGGCTGTACCGCTGAAAAATCTCACGGACATGCGCGACATAGTCCCAGTCGGACGGACAATCGAACGCCCACATATAGGTGAAGATCATGCCGTACTGCCCGGTCTGCGCAAATTCCTCAAAGACAACCTCCCGCAGGCGGTTGATGGCCCGCCCGTTGAAAGTGCCGAAGATCTCAACCACCGGCTCGATCGTCATGTGGTTATGAAACAGGCGCAACCCCGTTATTTTCATCAGCTCCTGCCCAACGGTCATTTTCCCTACCGCCGCGTCGCCCAATATAAAGACCAGCTTCATTTTCGCCACCCCTCACAGCATTTTCTCAAACTCAATTTCGTGGCGGAGCGGAATGCCGTTCTCGCCGATGAGCGGAATGGACGGCTTCATGCGCCGCGAGACATCGAGCGCATTGCGGTATAAATGCACCATGTCAAAGCCGCGCTTCTGGTAAAACCGCAGCGCACGGATGTTGTCGTTCGTTGTGATCAGTTTGAGGCGCGTGCATCCGTTTTGGCGGGCGATTTTCTCCGCCTCGCCGATCAGCGCTGTGCCAATCCCGCTATTCGGCCGCAGGCTGTCAAGCGACAGAATCTCGCAGTCCGTCCCGTCGATGCCGTACATCATCAGCCCGGCAATCTCGTCGCCTTCCAGCGCCAGAACGCCCGCCGCCTTGGTCATATCGACGCGCACACCGCGGATAATCATGTCCGTGGCAAACCAGTGCTCCATCAAAAACGCGTTGACGCGCTCGCGATTCTCTGCGTCTACCGGAACAAACTGAATGCCGCTCATTTCGCACGCTCGCAGATTTCAAACGCGGCGCGGGCGTTGTGATACGGGCACTTCCACGGGCCGCAGAGCAGGTGCGAGTTCTCTTCCTTCGGCGAATTTCTGCCCACGGCGAACCACTCGCCCGCAGGTTCGTTGATAACCTCGCGCTTGATGTATTCCCAAACCTTCCACGCGGTGTCGAGGTACCGCTCGTCGCCGGTGATCTGATACGCGTTGACGCTGCCGACAACGGCCTCCGCCTGTCCCCACCAGACCTTGTTCGGCACGGCGATGCCGCCCGCTTCGTAGCCCTCGTCAAACAGGCCGCCGTCCGCGTCCAGACCGTGCTCCAGCGTGAAGTTAACCATGTTGATCGCGATTTCCTTCGCTTCCGCCAGCAGCGCCGCGGCGCGTTCCTTATCCGCAGCGTACTGCTCGAGCACCTCCGCCGCCTCGGTCAGCAGCCACGAGCCTTCGATATCGTGGCCGAAGGACACCTCGCCCGGCAGCGGATTCATCTCGCTGTCGAAGAACATGACAAAGTGGTGGTGCCCGGCGTCGTAGATTCTGCGCCCGGTAACCTCAATCAGGTTCACAAGGCTCTCCTCAACGCACCGGTCGTGCCGGATGCGGAAATAGCAGGTCATCGGCTCGAGAATGTGGATGTGCGTGTTCATCGAGAGGTTGCCCGCCTCGGTGATGGCGCCGTTGCCCGCGCCCGTGCCGCGCGCGTTTTCGAGGTAATACTTCCCCTCGCGGCACTCCTTTTCGAGGTAGTCGTAAACGAGGTCGGCATACTTTCGGGCCTCCTCGCTGCCCGTCGCGCGGACATACTCGGAGAACGCATAGAGCAGGAAGCCCTGGCCGTATGTCATCTTGGTATCGTCGAGCACGGTGCCGTCCGCGTTCAGCATCCAGAAACCGCCGCCGTTCCGCTCATCCCAGAAATACTTCACGATGTAGTCGAACGCGCGGTCGGCGAGCGCCTTGTACGCCGGGTCGCCGAAAATGCGGTATGCCCCCGCAAACGTCCAGAGCAGGCGCGCATTCAGCACAAGGCCCTTCGGCGCGTCCTTCTGAATTTCCTTGTCAACGGTCACGGCGCCGTAAAAGCCGCCGTTTTCCTCATCGACGGTGTACTGCTGCCAGAACGGAAAAATCGAACCGTGCAGCAGGTCTTCCCGCATTTCGTCTCTCAGCTTTAAAAGCTTTTCCATGTTTGTAGCTCCTTCCCTGTTGTCATTCAGTCGAGGATGCAGTCGAAAACGCTGTCCTCTTTACCGTCCTTGATGTAAACGCGTGTGACGCGCTTGGAGATGCCGCAGACCACCTCATAATGGATGGTATCCAGCAGCGCGGCCAGCTCGTCGGCCGTGATGCGTTCCCCGCCGTCGCAGCCGATCACCGTCACCGTGTCGCCGATTCCGGCTTCCGGCACGGCGGTCACGTCGATCATGCACTGATCCATGCAGACCTTGCCGAGAATCGGGCAGCGCACACCGTGCACGAGCATGAAGCCGCGGTTGGAAAGCTGCCGCGAATAGCCGTCCGCATAGCCGATCGGCACCGTTGCGATGCGCACGCGGCTCTGCGCCGTATAGGTGCGGCCGTAGCTGACGTCCGTGCCCGGATCGATTTCCTTCACATGGGCAATCACGCTCCGCAGGCTCAGCACCGGGCGGAAATCGTCGTGCTGCGCCACCTCCGCCGACGGCTCGAGGCCGTAGAGAATGACGCCCGCGCGCACCATGTCGAGGTAGCTTTCCGGGTAATCGAGCGCCGCGCCGCTGTTCGCGCAGTGGCGGATGGGAAAAGCAACGCCCTGCGCTGCCAGCGCATCAATCAGCGCCGTAAAGCAGGCAAGCTGCTTTTTCGTATACGCTTCGCCGTCCGCGCCGCCGTCCGCCACGGCGAAATGCGTGAAGATGCCCTCCGGGATCAGCCCCGGCAGACGGCAGGCCGCGGCGATTTCCGTGACCGCCGCCGCATCGCGCGCCGCATCCTGAAAATAAAACCCGAGACGGCTCATGCCGGTATCGGCCTTGATGTGGATCTTCACCGAAACGCCGCTTGCCGCCGCGTTTTCCGAAAGCGCCGCACAGTATTCCGCGGAGTACGCGCACTGGGAGATGTTGTTCTCCGCAAGCGTCCGCGCGGCCTCCGGCGGCGTATAGCCGAGCACCAGCATCGGCAGCGAAACGCCCGCCCGCCGGAGCTGCAGCGCCTCCTCAATGTTGGAGAGCGCAAGCCAGTCCGCGCCGAGCACTTCGTATTCCTTCGCCAGCCGCACCGCGCCGTGCCCGTATGCATCTGCCTTGATGACGCAGCAGAGCAGCCGATTTTCGCCGATCCGCCTGCGGATGACCGCCAGATTGTGTGCCGCAGCGTCGAGGTCAATCTCCGCCCACGTTCTCTTCTGAAGAATATTCATACGCAAAAATTTCCGAATACACGGCTGCGCGGGCAGAAAATGCCCGCGCATACCGGAAAATTTGAATTACTTGAAGTAACGTACGCCGCTTTCAAAGATCTGCTGATCCTTTTCGCCCGGCACGTTGAAATAGAGGTTCTCGCCCTTGCGTTCGCTGTGGCCCATCTTGCCGAAGATACGGCCGTCCGGGCTGGTGATGCCCTCGATGCCGCAGACCGAGCCGTTCGGGTTCCAGGTGATGTCGCCGCTGACCTTGCCGCACGGCGTGGTATACTGCGTCGCGATCTGACCGTTCTCAATCAGTCTGCGAAGCGCCGCGTCGTCCGCGACAAACCGGCCCTCGCCGTGGGAAACCGGAATCGCAAAGACGTCGCCGGCGTTGACGCCGGAAAGCCACGGGGACTTTGTATTCGTCACGCGGGTGTACACCATGCGGGAGACGTGGCGGCCGAGCGTGTTGAAGGTCAGCGTCGGGTCGGTATCCTTCAGGTCGACAATCTTGCCGTAAGTCACCAGACCGAGCTTGATGAGGGCCTGGAAGCCGTTGCAGATGCCGAGCATCAGGCCGTCGCGCGTGTCGAGCAGATCGGTGACCGCCTGCGCGACCTTCGGGTTGCGGAACGTGGTGGCGATGAACTTGCCGGAGCCGTCCGGCTCGTCGCCGCCGGAGAAGCCGCCCGGAATCATGATGATCTGCGAGGAGCGGATGGCCTTTTCCATGCGGTCAATCGTATATTCGATGTCCTTCGCGCTGAGGTTCTGAACAACGAGAATCTCCGTCTCGGCGCCCGCCTTCTCAAACGCGCGCTTCGTATCGATCTCGCAGTTTGTGCCCGGGAACACCGGGATAAACACCTTCGGCTTCGCGGTCCGGATCACCGGCGAACCGGTGTACTTGTCGTTTTTGAGCGGCACATCATATTCTACGGCAACGGTCTCCGCCTTATTCGCGAAGATCTTTTCGAGCTTGCCGTTCCAGATCTCGACGAGCGCATCCACATCGAGCGCGGCGCCGCCGATCTCAATCTTACCGGATTCGTTGATCGTGCCGAGCACCACGGCGTTCAGGTGCTCCGTCACATCCTTCAGCGCCGCCTGCTCCACCTCGACGACGAGGGCGCCGGCCTTCGGCGCAAAGAGCAGCGCCGCGTCCTGCGCTTCTGCGCTGAACGCAAAGCCCAGCTTGTTGCCAAACGCCATCTTCGCGACAGCCGCCGCAGCGCCGCCCTCCTTGACAACATGCGCGGAAACGATTGCGCCGTCCTCGATCATGGCGAGCACGTCGCCGTAATACGCCTTGAGCGCCTCCCAGTTCGGAAGCTGCGTCTCCTCATTTTCCGGAATCGGCAGCAGCACGGCGGAATTGCCCGCGTACTTGAACGCGCCGGAAACGGTCGCGCTCGCCTTCGTCATCGTGACGGCAAAGCTGACGAGCGTCGGCGGAACGTCCAGATCCTCAAACGAGCCGGACATGCTGTCCTTGCCGCCGATGGACGGCAGGCCGAGATTGAGCTGCGCGGTCAGCGCGCCGAGCAGCGCTGCCGCCGGCTTGCCCCAGCGCTCCGGCTTGTCGTGCAGGCGCTCGAAATACTCCTGAAACGTCAGGCGCGCCTTCATCGGGTCCGCGCCGACGGCAGCGAGCTTGGAAAGGCTCTCGACAACCGCGTATGCCGCGCCGTGGAACGGCGAGAAGCGCGCGATGCCCGGGATGTAGCCGTACGCCATGGCGGTGGCGTCGTCCGTCTCACCGGAGAGCAGCGGGATCTTCGCGACCATCGCGTCCTCCGGGGTGAGCTGATACTTGCCCGCAAAGGGCATCAGCACCGTGCCCGCGCCGATGGAAGCGTCAAAGCGCTCGGAAAGGCCCTTCTGGCCGCAGACCTCGAGACGGGCGAGGTTATCGGCAAACGCCTGCTCAAGCGGCTTGCCGCAAAGGCACTCCGGAACGGCGTTTCTGTAATTTTTCGTTTCGTCGGGCGCGGTGATGTACGCGTCCGCGTTCTGCGTGACGCCGTTCGTATCGAGGAACGCGCGGCTGAGATCCACAACGCGGTCGCCGCGCCATTCCATCTTCAGTCTCGGCTCCGCCGTGACCACGGCGACCACCTGCGCGTCGAGGTTTTCCTCCTGCGCCTTGGCGCGGAACTTTTCGACGTCCTTCGGGTCGAGCACGACCGCCATGCGCTCCTGCGATTCGGAAATCGCAAGCTCGGTGCCGTCGAGGCCCTCATATTTTTTCGGGACCTTGTTCAGGTCAATCTCCAGGCCGGGCGCCAGCTCGCCGATGGCAACGCAGACGCCGCCCGCGCCGAAGTCGTTGCAGCGCTTGATCAGCGTGGAAACCTCGGGGTCGCGGAACAGACGCTGAATCTTGCGCTCGGTCGGCGGGTTGCCCTTCTGGACCTCCGCGCCGCAGACCTCAATGGATTCCAGCGTATGCGCCTTGGAGGAGCCGGTTGCGCCGCCGCAGCCGTCACGGCCCGTGGCGCCGCCGAGCAGCACGATGATGTCGCCGGGCTTCGGCTCCATGCGCACGACGTTCGCCTTCGGGGAAGCGCCGATAACCGCGCCGATCTCCATGCGCTTCGCGACGTAGCCCGGGTCATACAGCTCCGTGACCTGACCGGTCGCAAGGCCGATCTGGTTGCCGTAGGAGGAGTAGCCGGCGGCCGCGCCGGTTGTGATCTTTCTTGTGGGCAGCTTGCCCTTTAAGGTATCCTTGAACGGAATGGTCGGGTCGCCGCTGCCGGTGACGCGCATCGCCTGATAGACGTACGCTCTGCCGGAAAGCGGGTCGCGGATCGCGCCGCCAAGGCACGTCGCCGCGCCGCCGAACGGCTCGATCTCCGTCGGGTGGTTGTGGGTTTCGTTCTTGAACTGCACGAGCCACTGCTCGGTTCTGCCGTCGATTTCGACCGGCACCTCAATGGAGCAGGCGTTGATCTCGTCGCTCTCGTCGAGGTCGTCCAGCATGCCGTGCTTTTTCAGGTATTTCGCGCCGATGGTCGCCATGTCCATCAGGGAAACCGGCTTGTTTCTGCCCTTGTAAAGCTCCTCGCGCGCCGCAAAGTATTCGCCGAGCGCTTGCTCGATGGCGCCGCTGAGCCTGCCCTTTTCAATCTCAATGTTATTGAGGCGGGTCAGGAAGGTGGTGTGGCGGCAGTGGTCGCTCCAGTAGGTATCGATCACGCGCAGCTCCGTAACCGTCGGGTCGCGGTGCTCCTCATCGCGGAAATAATCGCGGCAGAACGCGAGGTCGTCCAGCGTCATCGCAAAGCCCATCGTGCCGTAATATGCTTTAAGCTCCTCGTCGCTCCACGAGATCATGCCCGTGACGCGCTTGACGTCCGCCGGGTAGTCGATCTTCATATCGAGCGATTCCGGCTTCTCCATCGAAGCCAGTCTGGACTCGACGGGGTTGACGATATAGGACTTGATCCTGTCCATCTCCTCCTCGGAGAGATCGCCCTTGACGGCGATCACCTTCGCATAGGCAACCTTCGGGCGCTCGCCCTGCGTCAGAAGCTGCACGCACTGCGACGCCGAATCGGCGCGCTGGTCGTACTGGCCGGGCAGGTATTCCGTCGCAAAGACCTTGTACGCCCCGTCGACGGTATAATTTTCATCGTATACATTGTCGACGTTCGGCTCGGAGAGAACGGTGCGGGCCGCAGCCTCGAATTCCTCACCGGAAAGTCCGGAAACGTCATAGCGGTTCAGGATGCGCAGATCCTCAATGGCCTTGAGGCCGAGATTATGGCGCAGATCCGCCATCATGTGGCGCGCCTCAACGTCAAATCCCTTTCTTTTCTCCACAAATACGCGTGTGACCATATACTTATCCTTTCTCACGTCCGGCCGCAAAAAAACGGCGCCTGTGACAAAATAATCCGAATATATTTTATCACAGATGCCGTATAGAATCAAATATAGATTGTAAAAAAACGCCGTGTGTTTTTCCGGGCAATTTTGGGCAATACAGCACAATCAAACGCCCTATTTTTTCTTCATATTGCGGATTTCCTCCGCGCTCAGCGCAACGGTATGCCGGATCGGCTTCCATTCAATGTTCGCGAACACCGCGCAGACCATCGCAATCGCGTAGGTAAAGACGAAAAGCGGGAACATCAGCACGCCGAGCACCTTCTTCCCGGCGGATGCGTGAATCCGCCGGCGCTGCGTAAAGCAGGTAAGGCCGCCCACAAACCACAGCGTTGCAGCGGCGCCGAGCAGCGCGGAGAGCATGGAAAGAATGCAGATGTCCATATCCGGCGTGCGCGTCACGATGCCGGCCACGGCCATCACCACATTAAAGACGATGGAGAAGCAGGTCAGCACAAGGCACGGGATGTTGTTCATGATCATGTCAAAGCACGAGAAGCTGCCGTCCACAAGCATCTTGCGCAGCATTTTAAAGCCGTAGCGGCTGTACACCTGCAGATAGCCCTTGATCCAGCGGGCGCGCTGCAGGAAGGACTGCCCGAGCTTTGTCGGCTGCTCATCGTAGATCACGGCGTCCTCACAGTAGCCGACGGGCGTATCATGCAGAATGCAGTCCACCGTAAACTCGAAATCCTCGGTGAGCAGAAAATGCTTCCAGCCGCCGTTGAGCCGGGCGATGCGGCTGCTGAACAGGAAGCCGGTTCCGGAAACGCAGCAGCTCGTGCCGAGCATCATGCGCGGCCGGTTGAGCTGTACCGCCTCACGCAGGAAGTAGAGCGAATAGCCCGCGCTGATCCAGTTGTCGCCGAAATTCTTGGAGTTGCGGTAGCTGGTGACAACCTCGTAGCCGGAATCGAACACCTTGTTCATCTCCTCAATGAAG
>JBJEOO010000176.1:0-2331 GCA_051880755.1 Hominenteromicrobium sp. | reverse complement strand
ATGTTGAATGCGATATGCTGTTCCCCGAGGATGAGAACTTTGCGGATTACGACGTGCTGGTTGTTCCGGCGCTGTACACGGCGCCGCGCGCGCTCCTCGAACGCATCAAAGCGTTTGTCGCGGCGGGCGGTGAACTGGTTACGACGTTCAAGACCGGTTTCTCCGATGAAAATCTGAAGGTCTATCCGGAAACGCAGCCGGCCGTGCTGGCCGAATGCTGCGGCATCGCCTATGATGAATTTACGGTTCCGGAAAATGTCGGCCTGAAAAGCGATGTGCTCGGCTTTGAGCAGGGGACGGAGCAGGCGCGTCTCTGGATGGAGCTTGTTCGTCCGGAGCAGGCCAGCGTGCTGGCGCAGTATGACCATAAGTTCTGGGGCAAGTATGCGGCCATCACGGAGAATGCGTTCGGCGAGGGGCATGCGACCTATCTCGCGACCATGACCTCGCCGGAGTGCCTGAAAGCCGTCTTTGCGCGGGTTCTGAAGCGCGCGGGCGTCTGGGGCGTCGAGCAGCAGGCGCAGTTCCCGGTTATCATCAAGAGCGGCGTCAACGGCGCGGGCAGAAATGTCCGGTTCTACTTTAACTATTCCCGCGACGACGTGCAGCAAACGTATTATCATGCGGACGGTACGGAGCTGATCGGGGGCGCGGCAGTGCGGTCCGGCGATACACTGACCCTTGAGCCGTGGGGCTTCAAAATCATAGAAGAAAGCGGAAAGGAAGAATAACGATGGCAAACATTTTACACATCAAGAGTCTGGAAAACGACTGCTGGCAGACCGGTACAGTCTGCACGGAAACGAAGTATGAGGACACGCTTGAGCCGACCGGCGTCTATGCGCAGACGGTCAAGGGCTTCGGCGGGTGCTTCAATGAGCTTGGCTGGGACGCGCTGCAGGCGCTTTCCGAAGCGGACCGAAAAGCTGTGATGGACGAGCTTTTCAACCCCGAAAACTGCAATTTCAACTACGGCCGTGTTCCGATCGGCGCAAACGATTTCAGCCTTGAATGGTATTCCTGCGATGAAGTGAAAGACGACTATGCGCTTGAGCATTTCAACATCGAACGCGACAAGACATATACCATCCCGTTTATCAAGGAAGCCACGCAGCGCCAGAAGGACTTCTTTGTGTTCGGTTCGCCGTGGAGCCCGCCGATCTGGATGAAAACGAAGCCGGCCTATAATTTCGGCACTATCCGCATGGAGGAAAAGGTGCTTACTGCGTACGCGAAGTATTTCGTGAAGTTTGTCGAGGCGTATGCAAAAGAAGGCGTCAAGGTCAAGCAGGTACATGTACAGAACGAGCCGATGGCTGACCAGAAGTTCCCGTCCTGCAAATGGACCGGAGAGGACATGCGTGATTTCATCAAGGGCTATCTCGGGCCGGAGTTTGAAAAGAGCGGTCTCGATACGGAAATCTGGCTGGGCACCATCAACGGCCCGTTCATGGATATCCTGATGGGGCCGCAGACGCTTTTCTCGGAGTTTTACGACCAGTGGGCCAATACGGTGCTTTCCGATAAGGAAGCGCGCAAGTATCTCACCGGCGTCGGTCTGCAGTGGGGCGGCAAGCATATTCTCGACCATATCACCATGAGCTATCCGGAAATGCGCATTATGCAGACGGAGAGCGAGTGCGGAGACAGCCTGAACAGCTGGGAGCAGATGGAGTATATCTACGGCCTGATGTGGCAGTATTTCGTACACGGTGCGGAGCGCTATACATACTGGAATATCGCGCTTTCGAGCGACAGTGTCTCCACCTGGGGCTGGAAACAGAATTCGCTTGTCACGGTCGATAAGGCCAGCGGCACATACCGCTATAATCCGGAATTCTATGTCATGAAGCATTTCTCGCAGTATGTGCAGCCCGGCGCAAAGCGCATCGAGACGAAGGGTCACTGGACATCCAATTCGCTTGTCTTTGAGAACCCGGATCAGAGCCTTGTTGTGCTGGTCGGCAGCAATATGAACAACGCGCGTACCTTTACCTTCAGCTACGGAGACAAGTCCTTCTCGGCTGAGATTGAGCCGCACAGCATTCATACATTTGTGATCGCATAATGAGCATAGAAAAGGCTGTATTGAAATGAAAGAAATCAGAGTTATTGAAACAAACATGGCAAGGGGCGATCTGCTGAAGGAAGCGGCGCCGCTCGCGTTTGCCCCGGACAAAAAAGGCCCGGACGGCAACGAGGAAAACATCTTCAACATCTACGATCAGGTGCAGTATCAGGAGATTCTGGGCTTCGGCGGCGCGTTTACGGAGGCGTCTGCGCTGAACTTTCAGGGCCTGACGGACGAACAGAAGCAGGAAGTGGCGGACC
>JBJEOO010000175.1:0-2334 GCA_051880755.1 Hominenteromicrobium sp. | reverse complement strand
GATACCGGTATTCAGTGCGATATCGCCGCAGCGTCTGCCCATAACCTCAACAACACTGCAGCGGTCATGAGACTCCGTCGTGTCACGGATGCGGTCGATCATTTCCATCGCGGTGTTCATCGCGGTGTCATAACCGATTGTATATTCGGAACTGGAAATATCATTGTCGATGGTGCCGGGAACGCCGATGCACGGAATGCCGGCGCCGGTCAGATCGCGCGCACCGCGGAAGGAGCCGTCGCCGCCGATAACGACAACGCCGTCAATGCCCATCTCACGGCAGTTTGCAGCGGCCTTCTGAACGCCCTCCGGCGTATTGAACTCAGGGCTGCGCGCCGTAAACAGCGATGTACCGCCATGCTGGATGATGTTCGATACGCTGCGCAGATACATTCTCTCAACCTCACCGCGAAGAAGACCGTTGTAGCCGTGCTTAACGCCATAGACCTCCATACCGAAAGAGATCGCGGTTCGGACAACGGAACGCACCGCAGCGTTCATGCCCGGCGCATCGCCGCCGCTCGTAAGTACTGCGATTTTCTTTGCACACATTTTGAATTCCCCCATTTTGATTATATAAATGCGAAAGCGAATTTTCCATTCAGTAGACATTATAGTATATTTCCCTGCCGGAATCAAGAGGAAAAAACGCGTTTCGATCTGGAATTTCCTATTATCCTTCCTTCAGCGCAACATTTTCATCGCCGAGCAGACGCTTCAGGGCAGCGACCAGCTCGTAGTTCACCGCAACCCGGTATTTGGCCGGCGCACGCACCAGTTTTTTGGTATCCATGCAGTACAGGTACACGTCGGTCACGCCGTCAAAGATCTCCACATACTGCAGCGCCTTGCGGCACAGCGGGTCCGTCTGGCTCGGCACGCGCAGATACAGCCCGCGGTACGCCGTATTGTAGCCTTTGATCTGCACCTGGGGCTTCCCACCCTGCCGGTTTGCGGCGGATCCGCCTTCCGCAGCCCGCGTTCCCTGCGCCAGCATGTCTTCCGGAGAAAACGGCGCACTGAAATACTCGCAGACCATTTTGGGATCCTTTTCCTCCGTAAAGCTGATGCGTCCGTGCGCCTTTACCGCGCCGCCCACCGTAAGCAGGTCTCCGTACCGTTCCAGCACCTTCGGAAAAACAAGCGCTTCCATCGAACCGTAAATATCCTCCAGCGTGACAAACGCCATATTCGCGCCGGATTTTGTCGCTTTCTTTTTGACATCGGCAACAATCGCAAGCACGTCGACATACTGCTCGTCCCTGTACTTATCGGATTCTCCCGCGGCGCTCTGCGCGATTTCATCCATGCGCGCCACAAGATCGCGCCGGTAAACCTCCGCATACGGCGCCATCGGATGCCCGGAAAGATACATGCCCGTAACTTCCTTTTCCATGGTGAGCAGCTCCGCCTGCGGGTATTCCTGCGCATGCGGCATTTCATAGGAATCGGCCTGTTCGGTTTCACCGAAATCGAAAAATCCGATCTGGCCCTCAATATTGCGGCGTTTATCCGAATCGAGCTGGTCAAGGATCGGGCCGACCGCCATCAGCATTTCACGGCGGTTGCTGCCGAGGCCGTCGAACGCGCCGCAGCGCACAAGGCTTTCCACCGCGCGCCGGTTCAGATCCCGCCCCTGCATCCGCTTGCAGAAATCATACAGGTTTTTAAACTTGCCGTTACGGCGCTCCTGCAGCAGGCGCTGGATGACGCCGCGGCCGAGATTCTTGATGGCCAGCAGGCCGAAACGGATGCGATCCTTTGAGACGGAAAAGCCAAGCTCGCTTTCATTGACGTGCGGCGGCAGCACCTCAATGCCGAGCCTTCCGCATTCCTCCATATAGGCCGCGACCTTGCCGGAAGAGCCGAGCACACTTGTGAGCAGCGCCGCCATATACTCCTTCGGATAATAGTATTTGAGATACGCCGTCCGGTATGCAACAACCGCATACGCCGCCGCGTGCGACTTGTTGAACGCGTAGGACGCAAAGCTTTCCATTTCATCATAGATGATTTCGGCCGTACGTTCATCGACGCCGCGCGCCACGCAGCCCTCAATCTCCACGGTGCCGTCCGCACGTTTCAGGCCGTGAATGAAGTATTCCCGCTCCTCGGCCATAACCTTGTGCTTTTTCTTGCTCATCGCGCGCCGCACAATATCCGCGCGGCCGAGGGAGTAGCCCGCCAGCTCGCGGAAAATACGCATGACCTGCTCCTGATAAATGATACAGCCGTATGTGACATCGAGAATTTTGGAAAGCCTCGGGTGGCGGTAGGTGATTTTTTCGGGATGCCTGCGGTTCTCGATATAGGTCGGGATAAATTTCATCGGTC